>JBOHYV010000167.1:0-5708 GCA_050738135.1 Rhodanobacteraceae bacterium
TTCAGCAGCACGGCTTGGGCACCCAGGCCACGCAACATTGCTGCAGCGCGTTCGCCGTCGCGCGCGGACTTGATCGTGATGCCGGTCAGCGCCTCGGCTTCCGGCAGGTTCGGCGTCAGCACGCCGGCGAGTGGGATCAGCCGCTCGATCAACACCCGCACCGCGCCCTTGTCCAGCAGCCGCGCGCCCGAAGTCGCAATCATGACGGGGTCCACCACCAGACAGCGCGGCCGGCGGCGTGCGAGTTCGCGCGCGACGCAACGCACGGTGCGCGCATCGCCCAGCATCCCGGTCTTGACCGCGCCGATCCTGAAATCGTCGAACACCGCGTTCAGTTCGGCTTGCAGGTGTTTTGTCGGAACCGGATGCACCGCCGTGACGCCGCGCGTGTTCTGCGCCGTCAGCGCGGTGATCGCGCTGGCCCCGTGCACACCGAGTGCCGCAAAGGTTTTCAGGTCGGCCTGGATGCCCGCGCCGCCTCCGGAATCCGAACCGGCAATGGTCAAACAACAAACGGGACTCGGGACTCGGGACTCGGGACCCGGTTGTGCGCGGTGATGCGGCATGTCGATTCGTCATCCTGGCGGAAGCCGGAGTCGGACCTCTTTGCTCGTCATTCCGGACGCCGCGGAGCGGTGATCCGGAATCCAGCGGTTTGCGGAGTCTGCGCCCAAAAAGCGGAAGTCACTGTCTTCGTTGGGACCATCAATTTGGATTCCGGGTTCATCGCCGAAGAAGCCGGCGATGCCCCGGAATGACGAAGGGTTTACGCTTTCCCGAGTCCCGAGTCCCGAGTCCCGAGTCCCGAGTCCCGAGTCCCGGCATTTTCACAGCGCTTCGGAGGCGAAGTCGGCCAACCGCGAGCGCTCGCCACGCCGCAGCGTCACGTGTGCGGCGTGCGGCCACTGCTTGAAACGGTCCACCGCATAGGTGAGGCCGGAGGTGGTCTCGGTGAGATAGGGCGTATCGATCTGCTCGACATTGCCGAGGCACACGATCCGGGTGCCGGGGCCGGCGCGGGTGATGAGGGTTTTCATCTGCTTGGGCGTCAGGTTCTGCGCCTCGTCGATGATGAGGTACCGCGACAGGAAGGTGCGTCCCCGCATGAAGTTGAGCGAACGGATCTTGATGCGCGAAGCCAGCAGGTCATTGGTGGCCTGGCGTCCCCACGAACCGCCTTCCTCGGGGTTGGCCAGAACCTCAAGGTTGTCGGTGAGCGCACCCATCCACGGCGTCATCTTTTCCTCTTCGGTGCCGGGCAGAAAGCCGATGTCCTCGCCCACCGAAACCGTGGCGCGGGTCATGATGATCTCGCGATAGCGCTGCTGGTCCATCACCTGCGCGAGGCCCGCGGCGAGCGCCAGCAGGGTCTTGCCGGTGCCGGCGGTGCCGAGCAGCGTGATGAAATCGATGTCGGGATCCATCAGCATGTTCAGCGCGAAGTTCTGCTCGCGGTTGCGCGCGGCGATACCCCATACGCTGTGCGCGCTGCCGGTGTAGTCGTGCAGCAGCGCGAGCCTGGTCTTGTCGTCGGTGTGACCGAGTACCCGCAATTCGACGCTGTTCTCGCCCGGCAGGTACAGGCATTGGTTGGGTTGCCAAATCTCTTCGTCGCGCGGCTTCAATTCGTAGAACGTCTGTCCGCGTTCGGACCACGAGCGCAGTTCCGGGTGGCGGTCCCAGAAGTCGGCAGGCAATTCGGTCGCCCCGGTGTAGAGCAGCGAAAAGTCATCGAGCGCGCGATCGTTTTCGTAGTCTTCGGCGGCAACGCCGAAGATGGTGGCCTTGATGCGCAGGTTGATGTCCTTGGACACCAGCGCCACCGCGGCGTCGGGTTGCCGCTCGCGCAGGTCCAGGATCGCGGCGAGGATGCGGTTGTCGGCCTTGCCGTTGCCGTGGCCGGGATGGATCTGGAAGTAGAGCCGTCCATTCGCAGCGCCCGAGCGCAGCCTCACGCCTTCCGGCTGCGCCAACGGCAGGCCGTCGGCGATGCCGTGGCTGTTGTTGCGCTCGATCAGCTCATTGAGAAAGCGGCTGGCTTGACGCGCGTTGCGTGCCACCTCGGAGATGCCCTGTTTTTTCTCGTCCAGTTCCTCAAGCACGGTCATGGGGATGAACACATCGTGTTCCTCGAACCGGAACAGCGCGGTTGGATCGTGCAGCAGGACGTTGGTATCCAGCGCGTAGATGTGCCGGGTGTGCGGCTTCGACATGCGGGCTCCGGAGGCGGGCAGGGGGTTGGGCGCGCCCGGCTGGCGCGTTGCGGCGGAGGAACGGCTCACTTGGCGGGAATCGCGTCCAGCACGGCCTGGGCATGGCCGGGAACCTTCACGCCGCGCCATTCGCGCACCAGCTTGCCGTCGGGATCGATCAGGAAGGTACTGCGATCGACGCCGAGGTATTCACGGCCGTACAGTTTTTTCTTGCGGACCACGGCGAAAGCCTTGCACCAGGCCTCATCGGTATCGGCCACCAGCCGAAACGGCAGGCCCAGTTTTTCCTTGAAGCCCGAGTGCGAGCGTGCGCTGTCGCGTGACACGCCGACGATGGTGGCGCCACGGCGCTTGAACTTCGTGAACAGGTCGCGGAAGTCGCCTGCCTCGCGGGTGCAGCCGGTGGTGTTGTCCTTGGGGTAGAAATACAGCACGACCCATTGGCTGCGCAGATCGGCCAGTTTCAACGTGTCGCCCGACTGGATGGTGCCGGAGAGCTTGGGGGCCTTGTTGCCGATCTTGGTCATGTTGGCCGGGATGCCAATGGAGGTTCCTAGAATTTTACCGGGTCGATGATGGCGTCCAGGTTCAAGCTGTCGCAGAGTTCCATGAATTCATCGCGCAATTCGGCGATGCGGGTGTCGGCCGGGATGCCAACCGTGATTTGCGCCTGGAACATGTCGGCGCCCGTCTGCATGGCCTGGTAGCGCATCGAGGACATCTGCTCGATGCTGATCTTGCGGTGGTTGAAAAAATCGACCAGCTCCACCAGCACCCCCGGCTTGTCGGAGGCTACCACCTCGACGATGTACGGCAGCATGTGGCTTTGCTGGTCGCGTGCCTGGGTGCGGTAGCTCAGCAGGTGCAGGTTTTCGTTGCGCCCGATGCGTCCCAGTGCGGTTTCCAGCTTGGCAATCGCGTCCCACGCGCCCCTCGCCAGCAGCAGCACCGAAACGTCGGCACCGACGGTGGCGACGCGTGATTCCGCGAGGTTGCAGCCGGCGTCGGCGATGCGTCTCGACAGGACCAGCAACGGCGAATTCGTGGCGGGTGCAACCGCCTGAATCAGCAACTGATGGTCGGTGGCAGGTCGGGGACTGGCGCGGTTCAAGCTGGTGACGGTTTTGAGGTTCACGACCGCAGAGAATAGTGGCGTTGGGGGAAACGCGCCACGATATGAATGCGATCATCCCTGGTCGCCGTATCCCGAGTTGGAATGGCAAGCACTTGATCTGTCGGTCGTGGAACGCCAGAACGGCCTCGAAGCCGCCATCCGTGGCCAAGAGCTCCGTGGCCTGACTTTCCACGACGGCGGCTTCGGATCGAGAATTTGTCGACGCGATTGCCTTATGATGCGTGGTTTGGACGAGCGAGGAATCCTCCCCGTGGAACTAGCCGGCAGTCTGTGCGCCATTGCGACGCCGTTCGACGCGGAAGGTGCGCTCGATCTGCCGGCATTCGGGCGGCTGCTCGACTATCAGCTCGAGGGCGGAACCGAGGGCATCGTGGTCGCCGGTTCCACGGGTGAAGCCCACATGCTGGATGAGCGCGAGTTCGAGCGCTTGCTGGCGTTTGCGGTGGAACACGTTGCGAGCCGGGTGCCGGTGATCGCCGGCACCGGTGAAGCCGCGACTTCGAAGACCCTTGCCGTGACCCGCCGGGCCGGAACACTGGGCGCCGATGCGGCGCTGGTGGTGACGCCGTATTACGTGCGTCCGACCCAGCAGGGCTTGCGCCGCCATTTCGGGGAAATCGCGCAACATTGCGATATTCCCGTCGTGATGTACAACGTACCGTCGCGCACCGGTTGCGACATGCAGCCCGAAACGGTTGCGGCCCTGCGCGATACCGCCGGCATCATCGGCATCAAGGAGGCCGTCGGTACGCCCGAGCGTATTCGCGCCATTGCGCAACTTCGGCGGCCGGGGTTTGTCTATCTTTCCGGTGACGATGGCAGCGCGGTCGAAGCGATGCTGGCCGGCGCGGGAGGCGTGGTATCGGTGGTGAACAATCTGGTGCCGAAGTTGTTCCGCGCGATGTGCGATGCCGCGCTTGGCGGCGACCGGGCAGGCGCCCGGCAGCACATGGCGCGCGTCGAACCGCTGCTGGAAGCGCTGGGTTGTGCGCCGAACCCGATCCCGGTCAAGGCCGGGCTGGCCGAACTGGGGTTGTGCGGCGCGAGCCTGCGCCTGCCACTGGTCGGGCTGCCGAGCGGGCCCGACCGCACCCGTTTGCGTGAAACCCTGTTGCCGCTCGTCGGCGCCACCGTGTCCTGAACATTCCCCCGCACAAGGTTCCCATGAAACGAATTGCACTTTCGCTGTTGCTGCTTGGCCCCGTGGTGCTGACGGGCTGCCACGCCATCCGGGCCCACAGCCCGTTCCGGCACAAGGACACCGTGTACCAAACCGCGCAGCAGGAGCCGCCGTTGAAGGTACCGTCGGGCATGGATCAGCCCGCCACATCCGAGGCGCTGGTCATACCGGACGCCGGCGCCGAATCGGCAACCGCGGCCACGAAACCGGGCGGGTTGAGTGATGCGCCACCGCCCATCGGGCTGGTGGCCCCGGCGTCCGCGGCCACGAACGGCAGCAGCCTGACGTTGTCGGATACGCCGGCCAACGCGTACCATCGTGTGGGGCTTGCCCTTCGGGGCGGTGACATCGGGCGGATAACCGCGCACGATGATGCTGCGTTCACCTACCAGGTCACGCTCGACCAGCACGAACGCAGGGGCAGACGCAGAAGCCGACGCGGCCACGTGTCGGATGTGGTGACGGTAAGCGTGACGCCAGCCTCGACCGGGAGCCTGGTCAGCGTGAAGGGCAACCCCGACGCCGTGGCCTCGGTGATGAAGGTTCTGCAGCAAGGATTGAAATGACGGTGAACCGCTCGACTCACAATGCGATTTCCCGAGTGAGCCGCTGAATAACCGTCGCGAGCGAAGACAGATTGCGTGACGCCGGAGCGCAGCAAGCGGAGCGTACACGCCAGTACGTGAGCATTGCGAGCACCGCCGGTGCGCAAGCTGTCGAGCGCAGCAGGTTATTCAGGGGTTCATCAGCGTTCCAGCAGCGGCAGCTTGTCCGGCTTGCCGTCCCAGTCCTTGGCGTCAGTCGGCGGATCCTTGCGCTCGGTGAGCACCGGCCAGGCCTTCGCCAGTTCCTTGTTCAACGCAATGTAGGCTTCCTGGCCCGCCGGTACATCGTCCTCGGGAAAGATCGCGTTGGCCGGGCATTCCGGCTCGCACAGCGTGCAATCGATGCACTCGTCGGGGTCGATCGCAAGAAAGTTCGGGCCTTCGTGGAAGCAATCGACCGGGCACACCTCCACGCAGTCGGTGTACTTGCACTTCACGCAGTTGTCGGTGACGACGAAGGTCATTGGGAATAGGGACTCGGGACTCGGGACTCGGGACTCGGGACTCGGGACTCGGGACTCGGGACTCGGGACTCGGGACTCGGGACTCGGGACTCGGGACTCGGGACTCGGGAC
>JBOHYV010000168.1:0-5680 GCA_050738135.1 Rhodanobacteraceae bacterium
TTCCAAGGGAAGGGGGTCGACGGGATGGCTTTTCGCATCGGCGATGGCATCCCCCCGCTGCGGCTGACTTCGGCAGCCTCAGCGGCCCCCTTCGTTCCGAAGGGGGTGATCAACTTGTCCGCAAAACAAAACTCACGGGGCCATCGTTGACCAACTGCACCTGCATATGGGAGCCGAAGCGCCCGGTTGCAACCCGGGGGTGTGAAGTCCGTGCCAGGTCCACCAGCCGATCGAACCACCGCTTGCCTTGCCCGGGGTCAGCCGCGGTGGTGAAGCTGGGCCGCATGCCCTTGCGGGTGTCGGCGGCCAGCGTGAACTGCGGTACCAGCAGCAGCCCGCCGCCGGTCTCGGCAAGCGAACGATTCATGCGGCCGGCGGCGTCGGGGAACACCCGATAACCCAGCAGGCGCTCGCACATCCGCCGTACCTGGGGTTCACCATCACCGGGTTCAACCGCCACCAGCACCAGCAGGCCGGCGTCGATCGCAGCAACCGTTTCACCGTCGACGGCAACCGAGGCGGAGATGACGCGTTGGAGGAGGGAGATCACGGGACCGGGGACCGGGGGCCGGGGACCGGTAGCTTAGCGTGGACGGGCGGACTCCTGACTCGGGACTCGGGACCCGGGTCCCGAGTCCCGGCTATTCGCTACACTCCCGCGATGCGCTGGTACACCAAGCTCGCCTATGGATTGATGTGGCTCGCAGCGCGCCTGCCGATGCGTGTGTTCCGCGTGTTGGGCCGGGCGCTGGGGTGGTCGTTCTGGGCCCGCCGCAGCCGCAAGCGCCGGATTGTCGAAGCCAACCTCGCGCTGGTGCGCCGTGATCTCGGTGACGCGGTGCGCCGCCGTCTCGCGCATGAATGCGTGCGTCAGACCGGCATTGCACTGGTCGAGGTGTTCGGCATCTGGACGAACCCGCGGCGTACGTTGAAGAACGTCAGGGAAGTTCACGGACAAGCCTTGTTCGACGCGGCCATCGCCGCGAAACGCGGCCTGGTCCTGTGTGCGCCACACCTCGGCAGTTGGGAAGTCGCCAATTACTGGATCGGGGCGCGCACCCCGTTCGCAACCTTCTACACGCAGCCGCGTTACCGCCAAGCCGAAGCGCTGCTGCGTTGCCTGCGCCGGGGCGGCGCCAGTCTCCAATTCCCGATCGACGATTCGGGCGTGCGTCGCGTATTCAGATATTTGCGTGAGGGCGGCGTGGTGTCGATCATGCCCGACCACGTGCCGCGCGCGGGCAGCGTGGTCGTGCCGTTTTTCGGGGTGCCGGCGCTGACGATGACCTTGTTGCCGCGCCTCGCGCGAAGCACCGGCGCCGCGGTGCTGATGCTGTTCGTCGAACGCCTGCCGAAAACGCGAGGCTACCGGGTGCAATTTCGCGAAGCCCCGGCGGCGCTCACCGATCCGGACCCGGCCGTTGCCTGTACCGCGATGAATGCGGCGATCGAGGATTGCGTACGCGGCGCATTCACGCAATACCAATGGAACTACAAGCGCTTCAAGGCACGCGCGGGCAGCGGCCTTCCCGATGACGCTTACATTGCGACGGGCGTGCGGACGTGAGGTGGTACGTGGCCCTGACCTGGTGGACGCTGCGCGCGCTCGGCGTGCTGCCGCTGCCGGCGCTGTACCTCGTGGGCACTGCGCTGGGGCGCGCGCTGTGGTGGCGCAAGCATGCCCGCGAACGCGTGCACACCGAAGTGAACATGCGCATCGTGCGGCCCGAACTGGATGCTGCGGCGCGCGACGCGCTGGTACGCGAATGCCTCGTCGAAACGGGCCACGCCGTCAGCGAAATGGCGGCGGTGTGGGGGCGCGGCGCGGACCGTGCGCTGAAATTGGTCCACGAAGTGGAAGGAGCGGAACATTTCGACGCGGCCCTGCAATCGGGCCGCGGATTGATCGTCGCCGCCCCGCATCTGGGCTGTTGGGAGCTTCTGAACTATTGGCTATGCGCGCACACGCCGATTGCGATCCTCTACGCACCGCCGCGCGATGCCGAGTGGGAAACCCTGCTGGTGCGCGCGCGCGGCAAGCTTGCGCCCGAACAGGTGCGCTCGGACGGTGCAGGCGTACGCAGCCTGTACAAGCGGTTGGCGGCGGGCGGGGTCGTCGGCATGCTGCCGGACCAGCAGCCCAAGCGCGGTGAAGGCCAGTTCGCGCCGTTTTTCGGGCTGGACGCCAACACCATGGTGCTGTTGCCGCGCATCGCGCAGCGCACCGGGGCCGGCGTGCTGTTTGCGTTCGCCGACCGACTGCCGCGTGGAGCGGGCTACCGCATCCGGATCCTGCCTGCGCCTGCGGGTATCGCCGACAGCGATTTGCGCACCGCCTGCAGCGCGCTCAACCGCGGCGTCGAGCAGTGCGTCGAGCTCGCATTGGCGCAGTACCAGTGGACCTACAAGCGCTGGGCCGAGCGGCCGGATCCGGATGCACCCGATCCGTATTGGCTGGCGAGGAACGGAATGGCCGACAGGGGGCAGGGAAATGCCTGATCACCGCAGCCTGATCACCGCAGCGTGATCACCGCAATGCCAGGAGTGCGACGAGCACTCCGGTGACCACCAGATACGGCATCGACCACGCATGAAACCGCCAGCCGATGCCGCGGCTGCCATCGAGGCGCAACGCGATCAGGTTGGCCAGCGAGCCGATCATCACGCCCGACCCGCCCACGTTCACCGCCGCGGCGAGAACGGCGAGGTTCGATGTGTAAGGTTGCAGCAGCACCGTGGCCGGGACGTTGCTGATGAGCTGCGACAGCACGATGCCGCCCGCATAGAGGGTGCGCGGATCGCGCGCCACCAGTGCGCCGACGTGTGATTGCACCCAGGGCAGCGCGGCGAGGTGGCCGAGGCCGGTGAACATTGCGGCAAACGTTACCAGCAGCAACCAGTCCACGCGGGCCAGCACGTTGCGGAAAAAGACCAGGCCGACCGCGGCCACGGCCAGCGCCGCGGGGATCGCGGCGCCCCATTGCAGCGCCGCCACCATCGCGGCCAGCATCAGCACCGAACCCACGAGCAACGGGGTGTCGCGGCCCACCGCCGGCTCGGGCTCGCGCCCGTCGAGCTGCAGAGGCGTTGCGGGAAACGCGAAGCCGCACGCGACCAGCAGCACCCCCAGCAGCACCGCGCCGGTTGGCGCCAGTGCCGCGACGAAGCCGAAGAATCCGAGTCCGGAGTGTTGCCACAGCAACAGGTTCTGCGGGTTGCCGATCGGGCTGAAGGTCGAGCCCGCGTTGACGGCCAGTGCCTCGAAGATCACGAGGCGCTGGCGCGGGATGTGCGCGAGGCGGTCGACCGCGAGTGTCAACGGCACCATCAAGAACAGTGCGACGTCGTTGGTCAGCACGGTCGCCAGCGCTGCCGCGAGCAGCACCAGGCACAGCGCCAGCGCACGCAGGCTCTGCAATCCGGCGATCAGGTGCAACGCGAAACGCTGCACGTGGCCGCTCATCTGCACGCTCTGCGCGAGAATCAACAGGCCGCACAGTCCAGCCAGCGTGGGCAAATCCAGCCAACCCAGGTAATCCCACCCCGGGCGGGGATCGGCGATCGCGAGCGCAAGCATCAGCAGCAGCAGTGCCTGCAGCAGATGGTCGCGTCGAAGGCGATTCAGGAGGGTGGTGGTGTCGAACAAGGGCGTTCCCTGACCTGTCGCCATGCTGCCGTACCCGGCGGCTGGCGGCAAAGGGGTCAAGCGCAACCCATCCGGGTGGCGGTGCGTCCAGCCTGCGGCCGGGGACAGGTCGAATGCGCCCTGGTCGGGGCACGTGTCGTTCACCTTCGCGCGCGCATCCTTGAAGGCATGTTGACGTGGGACCACTCGCGATGGCTGCTGCGCGGCCTCATGGTGGTCATCGCCGTGGGTGCGGTGATCGCCTTCTTTCTTTCCGGTGCCCAGCACCACCTCGATTACGCGACCCTCCAGCGCAGCCGCGAGTGGCTCGCGGCCGTGCAGGCCGCGCATCCCTGGCGGCTGGCGTTCACCTTCCTGGGGATCTTGATCGGCGTGGTCCTGCTCTCGCTGCCCCTGCTGACGGTCATGACGCTGGCCGCGGGTGCGATCTTCGGAGTGATCGAGGGCACCGTCGTGATGTCGTTCGGATCCGCGATCGGCGCCACGATGGTAATGCTCGCCTCGCGTTTCATCTTCAAGGACGAGGTACGGCGCCGCTTCGCACACCG
Organism: Rhodanobacteraceae bacterium; assembly: GCA_050738135.1. Classification (GTDB taxonomy): domain Bacteria; phylum Pseudomonadota; class Gammaproteobacteria; order Xanthomonadales; family Rhodanobacteraceae; genus 66-474. Next base: position 4,195 of record JBOHYV010000168.1, read on the forward strand.
GTTGCACAAGATCGATGCCGGTATCGAACGCGACGGCGCGTTCTACCTCTTGAACATCCGGCTGGTGCCGATCTTCCCGTTTTTCCTGGTCAACCTGTTGATGGGGCTGAGCCACATGCGGGTGCCCACCTTTTACTGGGTGACGCAGATCGGGATGCTGGCCGGAACCGCGGTGTACGTGAATGCCGGAACGCGCATCGCGTCCGCGCATTCCGCCCGGGAGCTGGTGTCGATACCCATGATCGCGTCGCTGGCCCTGCTCGCGGTGCTGCCATTCGCGTCACGCTGGATGATCCGGCGCGTCCGGCATTGGCGGCACCGGCGGCGCTGGCGCCACAGGAGAACCCGCGAATGATCGTCGCCCGCATTTCACCACCAGCGCGACCGGCGATATCCTTCGGGTTCGCCCATCGCTTGTAGAGGGGAAATTGCCATGTCACTTGCAGGCAAATGCATCGCGATTACCGGCGCGTTCGGTTCGCTCGGGACGGCCGTCGTGCAAGCCGCGCTCGCGGCCGGCGGCAGGGTTGCGGCGATCGATCGGGCCGATGGGCCGCCTCCAGGCGCTGACTTCGGCGCGGCCGAATGTCTGGGCGGGGTGGACCTGGCCGATGGCGCGTCTGCGCAAACCGCTATCGACGCGGCGGCCAAGGCATTGGGTGGGCTGGACGCGCTGGTCAATATCGCCGGCACCTTCCGGTTCGAAACGCTGGCCGACGGGGCGGTCGAAACCTGGGATCTGCTGTACCGCATCAATCTGCGCACCGCGGTCGCGGCCAGCAAGGCCGCGCTTGCGCGGCTGTCGGACGGCGGACGCATCGTCAACGTTGGCGCGGCATCTGCATTGAAGGCGGGCGCCGGGGTGGGCGCCTATACCGCGTCGAAGTCCGGCGTGATGCGCTTCACCGAGTCGCTGGCCGAGGAATTGAAGTCGCGCGGCATCACGGTGAATGCGGTGTTGCCCTCGATCATCGACACGCCGCCCAACCGCCGCGACATGCCCAAGTCGGATTTCGGCAAATGGGTGAAGCCGGAACAACTGGCCAGCGTGATCGTGTTCCTGCTCTCCGACGACGCCTCGGCGATCACCGGCGCACTCATCCCGGTGACGGGGCGCGTCTGAAGCGCGGGCATCGAATGGTCCGGCTCCGCGCGTACCGAGTGGCGGTCGGCAGACGACGCCCGCGAGTCGGTGGTGTGTGGAATGGTTTCTGCTGACACCACGCTGTCAGCAGCCGGGCGCCAGGATGTGGCGTCCCATCGACCTGGAGTCTCGAATGAATCCGCTTGCCGATCTGGTTTTTTTCCACAACCCGCACAGCCGTGCCGCCATGACGCGCGCGCTGCTGGAAGAATTGAGCGTGGCGTTCGAGCCACGCGTGATCGACTTCCGCCGCAACGAGCAACTGTCGCCCGAGTACCGTGCCATCAACCCGATGGGCAAGGTGCCGGCGATCCGCCATGACGGCGTGGTGGTGACCGAGAC
>JBOHYV010000169.1:0-5625 GCA_050738135.1 Rhodanobacteraceae bacterium
TTCTTGGCGCCGGGCTTGACAGCGAAATGCTTGCCCTTCTGCACCCGGGACATCTGTGGAAGCGTGAATTCAGCCATGGCTCAAATCCGGGACTAGGGTTAGGAATTAGGGGTTGGGGACCAGGGACCAGGGATTAGGGATTAGGGATTAGGGATTAGGGATTAGCGGCTAGGAATCGGGGATTGGGCCAGGCGATTTCTACTCATCCCTCCCCTCGCCCCTGCTCTCAATACACCCGTTTCTTGGGCGGGACCGTTGCCACTTCGTCGTCCATCGTGTTCGAGTGCACCGGCCGGTAGTCGAAACCGCAGCGTCCCTTGTCGTCCACGCTGACCAGCGTGTGCTTCATCCAGTTGGCGTCGTCGCGCTCGGGGAAGTCGTCGCGTGCATGCGCGCCGCGGGTCTCCGGCCGTTGCTCTGCAGAATGCATGGTGCCGACCGCCTGACCCAGCAGGTTGGCCAGCTCGAAGGTTTCCACCAGATCGGAGTTCCAGATCAGTGAACGATCACTGACCCGGATGTCCTCGAAGCCTGCATACACCTCGTCGATCTTCGCGCAGCCTTGCTTCAGGGTCTCGGCGGTGCGGAACACGGCCGCATCCGCCTGCATGGTTTTCTGCATCTTCAGGCGCAATTGGGCGGTTGGCGTGCCACCGTCCGCATGGCGCAATTTGTCGAGGCGCGTCAAGGCGGGTTCGAGCGCATCCGACGGCAGGTCGTGGTGGGGCACATCGGGTTCGACGAGCTCGGCGCAACGGTTGGCAACCGCACGGCCGAACACCACCAGATCAAGCAGCGAATTGGAGCCTAGCCGGTTGGCGCCGTGCACCGACACGCACGCGGCCTCGCCGATCGCGAACAGCCCCGGCACCACCACGTCGGGGTCGCCGTCGACCTTCTGCACCACTTCGCCGTGGTAGTTGGTCGGAATGCCGCCCATGTCGTAGTGCACGGTCGGCAGCACCGGAATGGGTTCTTTCGTCACATCCACGCCCGCGAAAATGCGTGCGGTTTCGGAAATGCCGGGCAGGCGTTCGCGCAACACATCGGCGCCGAGATGCGCGAGGTTCAAATACACGTGATCGGCGTGTTCGCCGACGCCCCTGCCTTCGCGGATCTCCATCGTGATCGCACGGCTGACCACGTCGCGCGAGGCCAGATCCTTGGCGTTGGGTGCGTAGCGTTCCATGAAGCGCTCGCCCGCCGAATTGGTGAGAAAGCCGCCCTCGCCGCGCGAGCCTTCGGTGATCAGGCAACCCGACCCGTAGATGCCGGTTGGATGGAACTGCACGAATTCCAGATCCTGCAATGCGAGCCCGGCGCGCAATGCCATGCCGCCACCGTCACCGGTGCAAGTGTGCGCCGAGGTACACGAGAAATAGGCGCGCCCGTAGCCACCCGTGGCCAATACCACGGCGTGGCCCTGGAAAAAGTGCAACGTGCCCTCGTTCAGGTCGATCGCCAGCACGCCTGCGATGCGTCCGTCGCGCGGGTCCTTCACCAGATCGGTCGCAAAGTACTCGACGAAGAATTTTGCGTCGTGCTTCAGCGCCTGGGTGTATAGCGTGTGCAGGATGGCGTGGCCGGTACGGTCGGCCGCGGCGCAGGTGCGCTGCGCAATGCCTTCGCCGTAATGCGTGGTCATGCCGCCGAACGGGCGCTGGTAGATCTTCCCTTCCCGGGTGCGCGAGAACGGCACGCCGAAATGTTCCAGTTCGATGATGGCCGGAATCGCTTCGCGGCACATGTATTCGACCGCGTCCTGGTCGCCCAGCCAGTCACCACCCTTGACGGTGTCGTAGAAGTGATAGCGCCAGTCGTCCTCGCCCATGTTGCCGAGCGCAGCGGCCACGCCGCCCTGCGCCGCGACGGTGTGCGAGCGGGTCGGGAACACCTTGGTGACGCAGGCAGCGGAAAGCCCCTTTGCCGCCAGTCCCATGGTGGCGCGCAAGCCGGCGCCACCGGCGCCCACCACCACCACGTCGTACTGATGTTTCTCGACCTTGTAACTGTCAGCAGGCATGAATGTCCCTTGTCCAGGAAGCGATCGACATGGCTCGTCTAGTGCGCAGCGCCGCTCAGCCATACCGCAAGCACGGCCATCACGCAGGCCACCGCGCCCAGCAGCGCGCCGAAGCGCAGGGCGATCTGCAACGTCGCTTCCAGCCAGCGGGTGTGCACGTAGTCTTCGATGATCACCTGCAGCCCCAGCGCGCCGTGCCAGAACAGACACACCGCGAACACGATCAGGAAAATCGCGTGCGCCGGCTGCCCGATAGTGGCCAACGCAGCCGGGTAACCCGCGAACACCACATCGTTCATCAGGAACAGGAACCAGATCGAAAGGGGTACCAGCGCGACGGCGGTCACCCGCTGCAGCCACCAGTGGTGCACCCCGGTCTTCGATGAACCCAGTCCGCGCGCCACCTTGAGCGGGTCGCGCAATCCCTCCTGGCCCGGATACGCGCTCATGTCGCACCTCCCGCCACGCGCAACAACAACAGCGCCCACACCAGTACGGTCAAGGCCACGCTGACGCCGAGGATGATCCAGCCGGCCGGCCAATAGGCCGGTGCGAACGCACGGTCGCGAAGTGGCGGGCCGAAGCCCCGGCCGGCGTCGCGAATCAGGTGCTGGATGCCGTTGCACAGATGGAACAGCAACGACCACGTCCACAGGAACAGCAGGACCTTGCCGATCAGGCTGCCCCAGAATCCGGCGAATACGCCCCATGCCGCTCCGCTGTCGGCCGCCGCGATCAGCCCCCACGCCACCAGCAACGCACCCAGGCACAGAAACAACCCTGTCAACCGGTGCAGCGTCGACTGCCACATGTTGACGCGCCAGCGATAGATACCCAGATGCGGCGACAATGGTCTGGTGTTGGGCATGTCCTGCGATTCCTGATCACTGCTCACGCAGTTTGGGCCCCCATATAGGCATCGATGACGATGAACACTCCCCATTGTCGCACGAATCGCATTCATGCTGCGATGGTGCCAGCGACGGGTAGTGGTGCAGAATGAACTTGTTCCGTTCGCGTTGAGCGTAGCGAGCACGGCGCGCGAAGTCGAAACGCATTCGGCCCTTCGACTTGGCGCCTTCGGCGCTACGCCCGGGTCGAACGGACTCAAACCAGACCACGACCCCGGCGACACGATGGTCTGCTCGTTCCTTCAAAAATCGATGCAGCGCCCGTTCTTCTCCCAGTCGCCATAACGCGTGGGATCCAGAGCATCGCCTTCGGGTGTCGGGCGCTCGCGGGGAGCCGTCGCCGGTGCTTCCGCGGGTGTGGACGCCTGTCCCGGAATATCGGAAGATTCCTCGGCCATCGACGTATCATCAAAACAACGGGAATCGGAATTGTCGCATCGAACGATCACGCGTGCAGCCACCTCAACACCATCCATTGCCCCGCCGACATCCATGACTTCGCCCAACCCCAACATCGACAGCGTGCACGCCATCCGGATCGAAGGCGTGGACGCGCATCGTTTTGCGCAGGCGCAATTCTCGGGTGATGTGGACGCCCTGGCACCGGGACGTTGGCAATGGAATGCATGGCTCACCGCGCAGGGCCGGGTCGCAGCACTGATGCATCTGGCGGACCCCGGCGATGGAACCCTGCTGGCGGTGTTGCGCGGCGGCTGCGCGGAAAGCGTCCGGAGCACACTGGCGCGCTACCTGCTGCGCATGCACGCGACGCTGACAGTCGAGTCGTTTACCGCCCGATCCGGCGATCCGGAGGCTTGCGGCGTCGCGGCATCGGACTCCGGCCGCATCGTGCTCGGATACGGGACGCGCAGCCTGCGACTCGAACCCGTCCAGGACCTGCCGACGGACCCGGCAGCCCGGGCGTGCTGGCGGCTCGAGGATATCCGGCAAGGCTGGCCCAGCCTTCCGGCAGACGACCCCCGGTTCCTGCCGCCGGCGCTCGGGCTCGAACACCTGGGCGCGGTATCGTTCAACAAGGGCTGCTTTCCGGGACAGGAAATCGCGGCGCGCCTGCATTATCGCGGCGGCTGCAAGTCCCGCCTGTGCCTGCTGCATGGGTCAGCCCCACTGTCCGCGGGGGAAATCCGCCACGCTGACGGGACTGCTTCAGGCTGGATCCTTGACGCGGTGACCGTTTCAGAACGGACCGAGGCGTTGGCTGTGCTTTCCGGGCGCGAAGCAAGAGAAATCATGACTATAGGTTGTACTTATGCCGTTGCACATGAATTTGGCGCGTAACGCAAACTAAACGGGACGCCGGGTTTGCCCGTGGCGGCACTTGTGCCACCACCGACCCACCCCTATCTTTCGCACAGCTTCGAGACCGGGGCAACGTTCGTCACCCGGTTCGCGCGCGGTTCGGAACATCCCCAACGCGCAGGAAAGAAGGCGGCATACGCCGCGTCACGATGTGTTGGCGCTGTGTGGTACCTGTCAGTCCGGCCCTGCCGGCGACCGCTTCCGGGTGCCCGCCGAAATTCATCCATTTGCGGCGCAAGGCCATTGGCCCGCCGTGTTCCAAGCCAGGTGCCGGCCTGACCCGGTACGGGTGCCTCAGCATAGGAGAACGACCCGATGACCTTGGGCCTGTTGCTCGGCATGATCGCGCTGCTGCCGCGGCCGGTCGCCGACCAAACCTGTCTGGCTGCCACCGTTTACATGGAGGCACGCAGTCAACCCACCCGCGGCCAATTGGCGGTCGCCGAGGTGGCGATGGATCGCCTCGAAATGGGCCGCTACGGCAATACGGTTTGCGAGGTCGTGACCGCGCCGCATCAGTTCGCGCTGACGACCAGCCCGAAGGACTACCCGATCGACAATACCGAGGCGTGGAACAAGGCGTGGAAGATCGCCGGCAAGGCCATTGCAATCTGGAAGGAACCTGCTGCCGATCGCACACTGGTGGTTCCGGGAGCCAACCACTTCATCAAGCTGGGCTCGACCGCCCCCTGGGCCAAGAATCCGATCGCAACGATCGGCGATCACGAATTCTATGCAGTCGATTGACAGGCAGTCGATCGAGCTGCGGATCATCCCCACCCAGAAGCCCTCCGATCCGGAGGACTTTTTGATCAAGCAGGCGCGATACGACCAAGGCAGACACCGTCCGCCGAATACGTTGGCCGGCGGTCGATGCCGATCGCCGAATCCTTCGAGCACACGCGGACGAGATGACGCGGTGATCAGGAACGACCACAATCAATACCGATAAATCTCGTTGTTGCGGACCATCACGTAATCGCCGACCTGCACCTGTGGCGGATTGCGCTGGGTAACCGTGGCGTACTGACCGTTCTGAAGCTGCACCACGACCTGCCAGCCGTAATCGCCTTCACCGCGGCGTTCGCCGATCGCATGGCCCGCCACGCCGCCGCCGATTGCTCCGACGACCGTCGCCGCGGTCTTGCCGTTGCCGCCGCCGACCTGATGACCGATGAGGCCACCGACCACCGCTCCGATCACGGTGCCCACCGCCGCACCGTTGCTGTTGCCGAGCTGGACTTGGCGGATGCTGCGCACATAGCCGCAACCTTGATAGCACTGCTGGCGCGTGCGGTAATTGCCGCCCTGGTTGCCGTAATAGCCATTCGGGCGGGTGCTGTAGGTGGGCCCGCACCCGGCGAGCAATGC
>JBOHYV010000170.1:0-5600 GCA_050738135.1 Rhodanobacteraceae bacterium
GTATTGGGCTGCGGCGCCTGCGCCGATGCACCGGATCCGGGCGTCGCGCGCACTGCGGATTTCGCCGGCAGTACCTGACCGTGCTCGGCACAGATCCGGGCAAAGGCCTTGCGTCCATCTTCGCCGGCGAACGACGCGAGGGGATAGGCGCACAGCAGTGCAATCGGCAGCACCTCGAGCAGACCGTTCCACAACTCTTCGAGGCGGATGGCGCCCGCATGATTGCCCGACTCGCAAAGCTTCGCCACCATTTCGCCGAATGCGCGCACGCCATGGTGGCGCGCGCTGATCCGCACCAGCGGCGCCTGCAAGGCTTCGGCAAATGCCGCGGCGTCGGGCATGCCATCGCGCAGCAGGGTATCCAGCGTCTGCCCGCAGTCCATGTGCAGCCAACGGCCGTCAGCGATTGCCGTATCCGCACCGAGGCCGCGTCCGTACAGTCGCGCGCGCAGCGCCTCGAAATGCGCCGGCGTCGCGATGGTCACGAATGCGTCCCTGGAGCGCAGCGCGGCGGCGGCGTAGTCGGTCAGTTCCGCAACGAGGACTTCCTCGTTGTCGTAAAACCTCACGACGTGTTTCGCGTCCGGTCGGGAAACCTGGTCGAGCTCGGCGTTCATGACAACGGGCCGAACGTGCTCCATGCACAGCGGGAGCCCGGAAGCATGGCACGAAGTGCGCCGCACGCCAAGCTTTTGCGGGCATCAAGTTTCGTTTCCGGCATTGCAGGCAACAGAACGCACGTTTGGTGCACCAGTGCCGGAAAATATTTCCTGATCACGCACTCCGTCGTCCGACGTGCGCTGCAGCGTTGCCGAAGGCGGTGGCGCTCCGAAATCGCGACGCTGCACGGTGGGCCGGAAATCCGCGGTCTTGCGACCCACGAATGGGCGCGCAATGACCCGGCCGATCCGGCCCGCATGTTGCAACTCGCATATCGGCGAAGGAGATTGTTTCGATGATTCGGAAAGGCTTGCGCGACCGCACTGGCATGGTGCCGCCGTGGCGGCCCCCCGGGGATGAATTCACCTGTGCTTCATTGCTGCTCCGCATGATGGATCTTTGCCGCAACGCGAAGGGATTCGACATGGCGGAAACGGTTGCCGACTTCATTGTCCAGCGTCTCCACGAGTGGGGGATCGGACGCATCTACGGATATCCGGGCGACGGCATCAACGGTTTGATGGGGGCCTTGGGCCGCGCCGACGGCGAGATCAAGTTCGTGCGCGCTTGCCACGAGGAAATGTGCGCATTCATGGCCTGCGCGCATGCCAAGTTCACCGGCGAAGTGGGTGTGTGCATGGCGACGTCCGGGCCCGGTGCGGTGCATCTGTTGAACGGGCTCTACGACGCCAAACTCGATCACATGCCGGTGCTTGCGGTGGTCGGCCAGCAGGCGAGGACGGCGTTGGGCGGGCAGTACCAGCAGGAGGTGGATCTGGTTTCGCTGTACAAGGACGTCGCCAGCGACTACGTCGAGATGGTGACCGTCCCTGCCCAGGTGCGGCACGTGATCGATCGTGCGCTCAGGATCGCGATCGCCAAGCGCACCGTCACATGCGTGATCGTTCCCAATGACCTGCAGGAGGTGGAAGCGGTGCCAAAGCCACCGCGTGCCCACGGCACGGTCCACTCCGGCATCGGTTACGACGCGCCGAGGGTCGTGCCGCGCGACGAGGATCTCAAGCGTGCGGCGGACATCCTGAACGACGGCGAGCGGGTCGCAATCCTCGTCGGCGCCGGTGCACTCGGGGCGACCTGCGAGGTCATCGACGTCGCGAACCTGCTCGGCGCGGGTGTGGCCAAGGCGTTGCTGGGCAAGGCCGCGTTGCCGGACGACCTGGCGTTCGTCACCGGTGCGATCGGGCTGCTCGGCACCAAGCCGAGTTGGGAGTTGATGAGCGAGGCCGACACGCTGCTCATGATCGGTTCGCGCTTCCCGTACTCGGAGTTCCTTCCGAAGGAGGGTCAGGCGCGCGCCGTGCAGATCGATCTCGACCCGGCGATGTTGTCGATCCGCTATCCGATGGAAGTCAACCTGGTCGGCGACGCCAAGGCGACATTGCAAACGTTGAAGCCGCTGTTGAAGCGCAAGCAGGACCGAAGCTGGCGCGACAAGATCGAAAAATCCGTCAAGCGCTGGTGGGACGTGCTCGAGTCCCGCGCCAAAGCCGAGGCAAATCCGGTCAACCCGGAGTTGCTGTTCTGGGAATTGTCGGCGCGGCTGCCCGACAACTGCATTCTGTCCTGCGATTCCGGCTCCGCCGCAAACTGGTACGCGCGCGACCTCAAGATCCGGCGCGGCATGATGGCGAGTCTTTCCGGCGGCCTCGCGACCATGGGCCCGGGCGTGCCGTACGCGATCAGCGCCAAGTTTGCTTTCCCGGATCGGGTTGCCATTGCGCTGGTCGGCGACGGCGCGATGCAGATGAACGGCAATGCCGAGTTGATCACGATCCGGGATTACTGGAAGGAATGGGCCGATCCGCGCCTGATCATCCTGGTGTTGAACAACCGCGACCTCAACCAGGTGACCTGGGAGCAGCGGGTGATGGCGGGCGACCCGAAATTCGATGCGTCGCAGGATGTGTTCGATTTCCCGTATGCCAAGTACGCGGAGCTGATCGGTCTCAAGGGCATCCGCGTCGATGCCCCGGACCAGATCGGCGGTGCGTGGGACGAAGCATTGCGCGCCGATCGCCCTTGCGTGATCGAGGCGATCGCCGATCCCGAAGTTCCACCACTGCCGCCGCACATCACCTTCGAACAGGCCAAGGCGTTCGCGCGTTCGATGTACAAGGGCGACTCGGGCCGCCGCGGGATGCTGCGGCAGTCCGCGCGCGAAGCGCTTGCAAGCGTGCTTCCCGATCGCGACAAAAGTGGCTGAGGTGGAACGACGCCATGTTGCTCGGCGCGCCGTGCGTCAGTGTGTTCAAGATCCCGACCGATGCCGCGGAGTCCGACGGAACACTCGAATGGAATTCCACCACCTTGGTATTGGTGGAGCTCGCAGCCGGCGCGCAGCAGGGCATCGGCTATACCTACGCCGACAGGTCCACCGCGGTACTGATCCGCGACCAGCTGGCCGGCGTGATCGAGGGCCGCGATCCCATGGATATTCCTGGCGCGTGGTGGGCCATGCACGCGGCGGTCCGCAATCTCGGGCATGGCGGCATCGCAGCCATGGCGATTTCCGCGGTTGACGCCGCCTTGTGGGATCTGAAGGCGAAATTGCTGGACCTGCCGCTGGTCAAGCTGCTGGGCGCGGTTCGGGATGCGATCCCGGTGTATGGCAGCGGCGGGTTCACCTCGTACAGCGATGCACGACTGCGCCGACAACTTTCCGGCTGGGTGGAAGCAGGACTCGGCATGGTAAAGATGAAGGTCGGGCGGGCGCCGCAGGATGACACCGGCAGGGTACGCGCAGCGCGCGACGCGATTGGCGTGGATGCGCAACTTTTCGTGGATGCCAATGGCGCGTACACGCGCAAGCAGGCTTTGTGTCTCGCGCAGGCATTTGTCGCCTGCGGCGTCGCGTGGTTCGAGGAACCCGTGTCGTCCGATGACCTGGCGGGCTTGCGTCTGCTGCGCGACCGCGCGCCGCCCGGCATGCGGATCGCAGCCGGCGAGTATGGCTACGACGGGTTCTATTTCCGGCGCATGCTGGAGGCTGGTGCAGTCGACGTGCTGCAGGCGGATGCCACCCGTTGCGGCGGCGTCACGGGATACCTTCGCGCCGCGTCGCTGTGCGACGCCTTCAACGCGCCGCTGTCGGCGCATTGCGCCCCGACGCTGCACCTGCATCCGGCGTGTGCGACCAGGGCGACCCGCCACATCGAATACTTTCACGACCACGTTCGCATCGAGCACATGTTGTTCGAGGGTGTGCCCGAACCGGTCGCGGGACAACTGCACCCCGATCTGTCGCGACCGGGCGCGGGATATTCGTTCAAACATGCGGATGCGGAGCAATACGCAATCTGACGGATCCGTGCGAACCACAAGGAGGCAGCCATGGAAGTCGATCATGTCAAGGAACAATGCAGGAACGAGCGTTGCACGTGCGAAGTCGAATCCGGCCGCCCGTACTGCAGCGAATACTGCCGCAACGCCGCCGAGTTCACCAATGAGGTTGCGCGCGACGACACCGAACGCGGCGGCTGCGGCTGTGGCCATTCCGACTGCACGCCGCAGTGATGAAGACGCTGCCCGCGAATGAACGGTTCCGCGTGATACGCCGGAAGCTCGCCGGTTTGCGGGTTCGTTCGTGTGCCATGGATTCCGATTGCCTGCAAAGCAACAACTAGGTGGCGCGGCGCTCGGCGCATTGGCGCTCGCAGCAGGCGCTGCGGCGCTCGCGCGCCGCCGCGCTTCGTCCGCACCTGCCGACCATCGACGGAGCCCGCAGCCGACGGTGCGCGCTGCGCGTCGCTTGAATCGGGCGGCGGGATTGATCGCGACCTCCACCCTGCTTGACAGCGGCATCGAGCATTACCGCGGAACGTTCCACAACAAGGCGATGCTGACGCCGCTTATCGTTTCGGTGTTGACGCTTGCGGTCAGCGTACACGGCACCGGCGACACGCGCCCCGTCGCGCATCGGATGCGCGATGCCGTGTACGCGGGCGGTGCATTGACGGGATTGGTCGGTACCGGGTTTCACCTCTACAACATCGGCAAGCGGCCGGGCGGATTTTGCTGGCAAAACATGCTTTACGGTTCACCACTGGGCGCGCCTTCCGCGGTGGCATTGTCGGGACTGCTCGGGTACTACTCCGAGCGCTTGCGCGGCAGCGGGTCCGCCAAGGCCCCGCGCGTATTCGGCCTGCGCGCCGGGCGGGCCCTGGCGGCCTTGGCCGCGATGGGTCTGCTGGCAACCGCGGGGGAAGCCGGCCTGCTGCATTTTCGCGGGGCGTACCACGACCCGTTCATGTACGTGCCGGTGACGGTGCCGCCCGTCGCGGCCGCATTGCTCGCGGAAACGGCGGCGACGCACCCGCGCAAACCGCGCCGATTGACGCGCTGGTGGTTGCGCCTGACGGCGCTGGTCGGCTTCGCGGGCGCGAGCTTTCACATTCTCGGCGTGCACCGCGGCATGGGCGGATGGCACAACTGGAGCCAGAACGTGCTGAACGGACCGCCGATTCCGGCGCCGCCGAGCTTTACCGGCCTGGCACTCGCGGGCCTCGCGGCGCTCGGCCTGATCGAGGAGCACCCCGGTGCCTGAGCGCTATCCCGGCTACGACGTCATGGCCAAGCGCGACACGCCGTCATGGAACGACGCGACCCGCCAGGCCCTCGATGCACGACTCGCCATCCCCGACTCGCCCGAATTCCTCGGCACGGAGGAATGGCAAACCCTGCGCGCGATCTGCGACCGCATCGTGCCGCAGCCGCGGCATCGGGTGGTACCGGTCGCTGCGCTGGTCGATCGCAAATTGGCCGAAGACCGCCGCGACGGGTACCGCGACGTGCGCCTGCCGCCATTGCGGGAAGCCTGGCGACGTGGACTGGCTGCGCTCGAGGCTGCCGCACGGGCGCGGGCTTCTGCACCGTTCCACGCGTTGATGGCCTCCGCCCAGGACGTGTTGTTGCGCGACATG
>JBOHYV010000171.1:0-5560 GCA_050738135.1 Rhodanobacteraceae bacterium
GCAGGAAGCGCTTGCCGCCATCCAGGCTGGCCTTCGCCCTGACCTCGTGATCACGGATCACGCCATGCCGGGAATGACCGGGGTGGAGCTCGCGATCGCGCTGCGCGAGCACGACCCGGATCTGCCTATCCTGCTGGCGACAGGTTACGCCGAGCTCCAGGGTGTGCAAGCCATCGAGCTTCCCCGCATCGCCAAACCGTACACCCAGCAGCAACTGGCTTGCGAAATCGAGCGTCTATTGTCCCAGCGTGTTCACGCTGTTGCCCCAGCGTGTTCACACTGACACCGCGTCGATTTCCGGGCCGACATCCGATCATCTCCCCTGCCGTTGGCAGACAAACTCTTGCGACAGCACCACCAGCATGGGGTCCTGTTCGCCCTGCAAAGCCGAAAGCCGGCGCTTCGTGTTGGTGTGGTCAGGGGGTTCGAAATCCGGAAAGGTTTGACCCGCCGCGATCTTGCTGTTCATATGCACCTCCGTTGTGCTGTTTGCAGTCGCCGCGGACGCGCCACGGCAACCATTCCATTCTTTCGACTCCAGCCTACGATGTCCGACAACCTGCCGCAATCGTTGGTCCCGAAGCAGGATGAAGTCTGGATGCGGCGTGCGCTGGATCTTGCCGTGCACGCGCGCGACGCCGAAGGCGAAATCCCGGTGGGCGCGGTGCTGGTGCTGGATGGCAGGATCATCGGCGAGGGCTGGAACCGCAACATCACGTCCAACGATCCCACTGCGCACGCCGAAATCGGTGCATTGCGCGATGCGGGGAAGCGGCTCGGCAACCATCGCCTCCCGCGCGCGACGATGTTCGTGACGCTGGAACCATGCGCGATGTGCGCCATGGCGCTGGTGCACGCCCGCATCGCACGGGTCGTGTATGGTGCCACCGATCCGAAAACCGGCGCCGCGGGGAGTGTCTTCGATACCTTGATTTCCGATCGCCACAACCATCGCATCGAAGTGCGGGGTGGCTTGCTGGCGGATGCTTCGGCAACCCTGTTGCGGAATTTTTTTCGGGCGAGGCGCTGAAGCGCGTCATCCCCCTGCCGCACGCGTTCGCAGCGGATGGCGGAAAAACTTTCGCGGCCCGGAATATTTTCACGGAGATGGTCGTTTCCCATCGCTGGCCGATGCCCGTTCGGCCCACGCGTGGCCGTGGCACATCGAATGCATGCCGCGTGGCTTCCATTCAAGGAGACAGCAGCCATGGCACGGCATCACGAACGCTATGCACCGGACTACGACACCCACGGGATCGGCGACACCGCCCGGCGCCATGCGGAAGAGGATTATCGCGAGCAGTTCGGTACCGGCCGGCGCACGCAGAACACGCCGGAAGATTACGGCACGACGCGAAGCCCGGAGCCCTTCGATCGTGGTTATCGCGACCAGTACGGGCGTTACGACGAGCGCTACGGCGAACGCACCCACCGCGAACCGGTGCGCGGTTACCGTGGTCGTGGTCCCCGGAACTATACACGCTCGGATGAACGCATTCTGGAAGACGTCTGCGAACGATTGTGGAATGCCGATGACGTGGATGCGAGCGACGTGACGGTTGAAGTACAGAATGGCGAGGTCACGTTGCGCGGCAACGTCGAGCAGCGTCGCATCAGGCACCGGATCGAGGACATTGCCGATGACTGCGGCGGCGTCACGGACATCCACAACGAAATCCGGGTGCAACCCCGCAACGAATGGCCGTACGACAAGGGTGTCGCGCCGGGAACCGACCTGGGCAACGGACCGGCAAGCGGCGCGCACGACGAAGGCATGGTCCAATCCGCGATGGAACAAAAATCGCCGCGCGGGTAGCTCTTCAACGCGCGCCGCCGCGATCCGCCGGAAGTACCGATGTGTCGAAGCCCTTCGCATCGTCCGGGTGCGGACGCAGCTTGATCGGCGCCGATTCGCGTATGAACAGGATCGCGATCAGGCTCAACACGACCGCGCCGATCCAGTAAAAGGCGGGCGCCAGGGGGCTTCCGCTGAGCTGGATCAACCAGGTCTCCATGAACTGGGTGGTACCACCGAAGATCGCGATGGTGAATGCGTACAGGATCGCCATGGTTCCGGAGCGGATGCGCATCGGCACCTGCTCGGTGATGACGGTGAAGATAGGTGCGCCGCCGAGGCCGGCAAGGATCGACAGGATTGCCGTGCCGCCGTACAAAGCCGCCGCGGTGCGGAAATGGTCGATCACCCAGTAACACGGCAGGATCAGCAACAACAACAGAAGCAGGGGAACCAGCATGGCCGGCTTGCGGCCGAACCGGTCCGAAAGCCAGCCACCGGAAGCGTCGACCGCCACGCTGAAGGCGCCGTACACGATGGTCGCACCGAACGCAATCGCGCTGGACAGGTGCAGGCTGGACAGGGCGTAGGTCGTCATGTAGCTGTTGGTGTAACCGCCGACAGTCAATCCGACCAGCATCAGCAGGCCGCAGATGATGATGCGCCGGTGTGGCCGGATACTTTCACGCAACCGCCGGAATCCCCGTTCGACGTCCTGTGCAACCCGTGTGGAGGCGGGCATGGTTTCGGGAAGGCGTGCCCGCAGCCACAGGCCGAACGGAACGACCACGACGCCCAGGCCCATCGCCACGCGCCAGCCCCATTGCGTCAGTTGCTGATCGCTTAGCGTGAGGCCGAGCACCAATGCCACGATGCCGGCGAGCGTGGTCGCCGCGTCTTGGGTGAGGGCCTGCATCGCGCCGTAAAAGCCACGCCGCAGCGGCGGCGCGGCCTCGACCATGTAAGCCGTGGAAGGTCCGACTTCACCGCCCAGCGCGAAGCCCTGGATCAAACGGAACACCAGGACCAGGATCGGCGCCGCGATGCCGATGCGTGCCGTGGGAGGCGTCAGGCACAGGCCCGCCATGCCGAGGCCCATCAGCGAGAACGTCATCACCATCACCGGCTTGCGGCCGATACGGTCGGCCAGCGGGCCGAAGAACAGCCCGCCGAGCGGCCGGGTCACGAAACCGACACCGAAGGTGGCCAGCGATTCCAGCAACGACACGCCGGCATGTTCAGACGGAAAGAACGTGCGACCCAGAAAGACCGCGAACAGGCCATAGGTCACGAAGTCGTAGAACTCCAGACCATTGCCGATGAAGACGGCGAATACGCTCCACCGCGGAACCCCCATGGCCGGGGTCGGCGCGCCATTCATCGCGGCCGTGTCAGATGGGAGGTTGGTATTCGTAGAGGTTCCGGGCGTCGCCGCGAGCACGGCCGCGAACCGAACGATAAATGGTCAACGCGTCGAATGCAGCCGGGACGGCAGCGCCGCCGGCGATCGCCGACACCGGATGCG
Organism: Rhodanobacteraceae bacterium; assembly: GCA_050738135.1. Lineage (GTDB taxonomy): Bacteria > Pseudomonadota > Gammaproteobacteria > Xanthomonadales > Rhodanobacteraceae > 66-474. The sequence continues at coordinate 3,321 of JBOHYV010000171.1, forward strand.
GCGGGGCGGAGATTGCGTTACGGGGTTGGCGCCATCGGATTACGAGGGGGTGCCATAGGGTTAGCTCGCCATTGCCCTAGAATTTGACACAATAGGCATTTGCATCAATCAAAGGCAGTACAGGCCAAGCCGTGGTGGCCTTCTTTGCGGCAGCCACTGTCAGGGTCTGCCCCCTCTCGCCAAGTCTGGCGCAGCTTGACCGCGGAATAGCGATTGGCATCGGCGATCGCCTGAGCCAGCGGCATGCCGTTGAAATCCAGGCGGCCGTGCTGCCAAGCTGTGACGGCGGCCGGATCCACCTTGCGCACGCTGATGCCTACGACGCGTGTACCGTAGCGAGCCCGTTCGCCCGGCGTCAATTGCTTGCGTTCGTCTCGTGCGGCGACTTCCACCCGCCCTTCCAGCAGGGTGACGATCGCCGTGCCGCTGTCGTCGCGTATCTCGAGTCGCGTGCCAAGATCGGTGACGCTGCCGTCGCCGGCAGTGACGACGAAGGGGTGCTTGGGGTCGTGGACAACCTCGAACATGGCTTCGCCGTGTTGCAGCGCGACTTCGCGTCGCCCGTGGTCGTAGCGCACCTGCAGTGCGGTCTGGGTGTTCAGGGTGACGCGCGTGCCATCCGGCAATTGTTCGGTGCGCTGTTCGTCCAGCCCGGTGCTGTACGTTACTGGCGGCGTGGACAACAGCCGCGGCAGCAGCTGGATGCCGACGGCTACAACAACGGCCACGATGCACGTCGCCGCAAGCAACGGCCCCCAGTGCCGGCCGGCAGGAGTCCTTCGCCTTGGCGGCGCCGTGGCGGTCATCGCGACAGCTGTCATCTCACGTATACGCTCGGAGCTTTGCAGTTGCTTCCACTGGTCCCAAGTGCGTTCGGTTTCGACGTAGGCGCGTGCGTGTGCCTCACTGCGATCGCGCCACTTCGGCGTTGCTCAACCCGGCGACGCGGCTGATCAGGAAGACCGTGCGGCACTTCGGCGGCAACGCGGTGACCGCCGCCTCTAGCGCTTCCAGATCGCGTTCCGCCTGCCACTGGCGATCCGGGCCCGGCGCGTCGGACGGTACGTCCAGTTCGGAGAAATCGGCGGGTTGTTCGATCTGGCGCAATGCACTCCAGCGCCAGTGGTTCTTGAGCACGTTGCGCGCGATGGTGAACAGCAGACCCCGCAACGACGCGACCGTTTCGAGCTGGTAGTGCATCAGCCGGCTCCAGGATTCCTGTGCCAGGTCGGCGGCATCCTGTGGCCGCGTGACGCGACCGCGAAAAAAGTTGAGCAGTTCGGCCTGATGCTCGCGTACGAAGGCATCGACATTGGCGTCGCAAGACGGCAACGTTTCCGCTTTCACGCATTCAGTCGAAGGTTCCGACACGCTTATGCCCCACCTGCTGTCCGCTCCGGCGTTGTCAATGTGCCTCTGCGCGGAAGCGGGTGTCAATCGCTTGTCATGCAAAAACGCTTCGAAGGGGCCGATATTTGCTCCATGAACGACGGCAGCCGTCCCTCCGGCATAAGGTGCATTTTGACGTAAACACACAAGTGCTTTCCGACCCTACCTCCATCTTTCCATGCTGGCGTCTGGGTCGTATCCGCAGCCAACCCCAGCGTCCAAGAAGCCGCATGCCGGGGTTTTTCAGCGCCAACGCCAACGCTCGACATCGAGGCCACCACCAGCCCTCTCACCGGCTCAATGCGGCAGCTTGTGCAGCACTCTGCCGCGATGCGCGGCGATGTGGTCGGTCTTGTCGCTCTTGATCTCGTATTGGGGCTCGTCTGCACTGGCACGGTGAGTGTGGCCCTTGTAGTCGAAGTCGCGGATGTGGATCTTGATGATGACGCCGCTGACGTGGCCGGCCTCGGAATTCCACTTCACGTGGTCGCCGACTTTGAAGCGGGCCGGCTTGTCTGACTTGTGGGTGGTCATTGTGGATCCTCCATGCTTTCTTTCGCAGGACGTTTCGTAGACACGGCGGCGGACAGTGTCCGCCCTACATGCGTGGGCTCGGCGGCGGACGGTGTCCGCCCTACATGCGTAGACACGGCGGCGGACGGTGTCCGCCCTACATCCTTTGGCAATTACGCGATCGCCTTGTCCACGACCTGCTGTGCTTCGGCAAGAATGGCTTGCAAGTGCTTGTCATCGCTGAAGCTCTCGGCGTAAATCTTGTAGATGTCTTCGGTGCCGGAGGGACGCGCGGCGAACCATCCTTGTTCGGTGATGACCTTGACGCCGCCAATGGC
>JBOHYV010000172.1:0-5487 GCA_050738135.1 Rhodanobacteraceae bacterium
CGCGTACACCTTGCCTTCGCGCATCGAACCCACGAACACGGTGTGGTGCGTGCCCAGCGCAATCTCGCGCGCGTTCGGAACCTGATCGCTGTAAATCGAGACGTGGAAACCCTGCGGCACCTTCAGGCGCTGGAGCGGCGGCGCAGCATGAGCCACGAGTACGATACCGGCCAGCGCAACGAGGCAGACAACGACGCAACGCTTGAACCCGGACATGGTCGCCATTCCCGTGGCATGAATGGTTCAGCCTATCGGCCCGGGTGTTATCGGAACGAGAATGTCGGGCGGATTCGACCATATGGAATGGTCTGGATTCGAAATTCGTCTGCACCATTACCTAACCGTCGAGCGTGGCAAAGGCTTCCGAAAACACTTCGCGGTAGTGGCCGGAGTGCCCCGGCGGAAAGTTCACCGGCAGCCCGCCGCGGCCCTTGCGCGCGCCACGCGCCATCGGGCCCGGCTTCAGGTCGACCAGGCCGAGGAACACCCCGAGTCGCATCCGCACGTCCGGATCGCCCACCGCCATGGCAGCGTCCGGATCGACATGGAAAGTCGGCAGCACCTCGGCCGCCAATTCGAGATGGGTGGCGGCCAGTCGCAGCCAGCGCGCGCCGGTCAGCGGGTCGGGCATCGAGAAACCCTCGGACCAGCCGAACCCCAGCCAGTCCAGCAGCATGTCGTGGGGTGCGCGCTGCACGATGATCAACCGCGATCCCGGCAACGCGCGCCTGATCGCCGGCACCACGCGCGCGTCCAGCACCGGAATCCAGTCGACCACCCTGACGGTGTCGGCCAGGCCCGCGCGCTGCAACGGCTGCCGGTAGCGGCGCGCCAGGCGGTCCAGGCCGGATTGACCCAGTGCCTGGATGAGGTTGGCGTCGAACGGCGCGTTCACGAAATCCGGCGCCGCCTCGAAGCGTTCGCGGCGCACGAACCAGCCGGGCTGGTCGGCCAGCAAAGCCGCGACCTGGCCCACGCCCGATCCCGGCAACCCGCACAGGAATACCGGCGGCGTGCCGCGCGCATCGGCGAAATCCGGCTCGGCGGCCAGGCACCGCAGCGCTTCGCAGCCCGCCTCATCCAGCGACGGCAGGTCCGGCAAAGTTCCTTTCGTCACAGCCTGCCCGCGTACGAAAGCCTGCGCGGCGTCCGCCCATTGCTCCAGGGCGTCGAAAGCCAGGCCCAGCAGCCGTTGCTGCCGGCGTGCCAGTTGCGGCGGTTCGCCTTCGAACTGGTGTTGGTCGGTGTGTTGCAGGCGCTGTACCGCCGCCGCAGGATCGCCCGTCAACAGGGCGTGACGCGCACGCAACATCACCAGCGCCGGACGCGGCGATTGCGCCGCGATTTCGGCAAGCTTCAAGGCCTCGTCCAGGTATCCGCTGCTGTCGAGCGCCAGTGCGTGCTGCGCCTTGAGGTCGATGTCACCCGGCCAGCGCGCTTCGGCGGCGGTCCACACCGAAAATGCTTCGTCGCTGCAACCGGCCCGCGTCAAAAGGCGCGCCAGCGTGGCGTGTGCGTCGGCGCTGTCCGGATGGTTCGCGACGTGCAGGCGGAGTTCGTCGATGGCCTGGCTGATGCGGCGGGTGCGCGCGAGCAGGTCGGCGCGCCGGATCGCGGCGGGATGCAGATCCGGCTGCTCGCGCAAGGCTTCGCCGTAGCGCGTGATGGCCTCGTCATGATGCCCCTGCGCACGCGCGATGTCGCCCTCGCCCAGCCACGACGCCGCGACCTGCTCGCCGCGCGCCAGCAGTGATTCGTAGATCGGCAACGCTGCTGCAACATCACCTTTTCGGACATGCACGTCGGCCCGCAACACCTGCGCCATCGGATAGTCGGCCTTTGCGGCCAGCGCCTTGTCGAGCGCCCGCGCCGCAAAGTCGAGCATGCCCTGCTCGATCAGCGCCCGCGCGCACTCGGTCTGGATCAGCGGATCGTCGGGCGCGAGCTCGGCGGCTTGCGTCAGCAGTTGCAATGCGCGTTGCGAATCGCCGCGCAGCTGCGCAACGGCGCCCAGGCCGGTCAGGGCCTGCACGTCGTTTTCATCGACGCCCAGCGCACTCTTGAAGCAGCTTTCGGCCAGCCCGGCATCGCCACGCAGCAGCGCGACCTGGCCGAGGCCGCTGTGCGCCGCGGCAAGACCGGGGTTCAACTGGCGCGCCTGATCGTAGGCCTGGGCGGCTTCGTCGAGTCGCCCCTCGCTCAGGTACATCTCGCCCAGCGTGTGCCGGCATGTGGCGTTGTTCGGGTCCAGTTCGCTGGCCCGTCGTATCAGCTTGAATGCTTCAGACAGATCGCCGCACTGACCGCGCAGGATGCCCAGCAGGTGCAGCGCTTCGGCGTTGTGCGGGTTCGCGTCCAGTAAATGGCGATAGCCATCCTCGGCTTCGTCGAAGCGACCGGCGCGATGCAATTGGACCAGTTCTTCCAGCATGACCTGACTATCCGGAACAAGCGCGCATTATGCCTGTCATGCCGCCGACGTTGGAGCGGAGCGGCTGTTGCGGAAAGTCAGGGCATGGAAGCCCGTTCTGGTCTTCAGGGCGCAAATCAACACCACAACTCGGATCGATCCATCGAAGCAGCGATCAGGGACGATCGCACAAGCGCGCGAAGCGCGCGGAAATGAAGTCCTCGGCCCAACTGCCGAGATGCCGGTCGCGGATGAAGCCGCAATGGCCACCGCGGGCCGTGATGGTGAGGTCCACGCAGGGCGGCAGCGCCAATCCCGCAAAATCGGACGCCGGGCAAACCGGATCGTCCCCGGAAGCAAGGATCGAAGTCGGCACACGCAGGCCGGCCAGCCGCTCACCCGCCACCGAATAGCCATCCAGATAATTGTCGAGGCTGCCGAAGTCGGTGTGGCGCAGCACCAGCGCCTCGGTGAGCGAACGCAGCGTACCGCGCAGGTCGCGCCGGCTGAAAAGTTCGGCGTCGGCGAACACGCGCTGCTTGGTTTTAAGGGAGTGCCGCCATTTCCACATGAAGTAGTCGTGGTACATGCGCGGCGCGTGTTCGAGCTGGAACAACCCGGCATGCGGGTCGATCACCGGGCACACCGCGATGGCGTGCGCCAGTTCGACACCGGCATCCGGTGCCCGCAAGGCTGCGCGCAGGGCGAAATTGCCGCCCAGTGAAAAACCCACCAGCGCCATCGGTCGTGTTGGCCAGCGACGCTGCACTTCGCGCAGCGCACCCACCACCTCGTCGATGCGGCAGGAATGAAAGATGCCGCGGTTCAGCGCATGGCTGCCGCCGTGGTCGCGGAAATTGAGCCGAAACACGTCCCAGCCCTCGCTCAGCAGGCGTGCACCGGTCTGCAACAGGTAAGTGGAACGCGTGCTGCCTTCCCAGCCGTGGAACAGCACCACCAGTCCGCGCGGCTCGGCCGCGATGTTTTGCGCGGTGCGGCACCCGGTCAGGCGCACGCCGTCGCCGCACGCCAGCGTGACCCACTCGGCGTCGCGCTCCAGCCGGCACGTACGCTTGCCCCGCAGGATGCGGCGCAGGGCGCTCGAAGCCAGTATCGACTGCAGATGCGGACTCTTCAACCACCATGACGGCCGAAAGCCGTCGTCATCCTTCGACGTCATGCATCAATTCCCAGTACCTCGGCGATTTCCGCACGCGCCGTGTTCGCCATCCGGCGACGGCCGCCTTCGGGATCGAAAACCACCGGCTGCAGAAAATGCACCTCGGCGGTCAGCGCGCGCGTCGTCACGACCCGGAACACGTTGTGCAGGAAACCTTCGCCGGACGAGAACAGTACGTCAGGCTCGGGCACGCCGTTGCGAAGATAGCGCAACGCGACTGGCTGCACCGGCGCCGCGGCGTCCAGCGCCGCTTGCAGGATGCGCGCGTGGAACACCTTCAGGGTGCCCGCCGGCGCGGTGCCGCCCTCCGGAAATGCGGCGATGCTGCGGCCCGCACGCAAGCGGTCGCTCATCACCGCCATCACCGCCGCCAGCGAATTCGTGCTGCCGCGCTGGTGGAAGATCGTGCCGCCCCGCCGCGCCATCCAGCCGACCAGCGGCCAATGCCCGATCTCGGCCTTGGCCACGAAATCGGCCGGACGGATCGCATGCAGTACCGAGATGTCCATCCAGGAGCCGTGATTGGCGACAAACATCACCGGGTCATGCAGCGGCTCGCCCCGGCGCTCCACGCGCACGCCGCACACCCGCAGGAAGATGCGCGACCAGTTGCGCAGCAGCGCGGCGCCGGCAGTGCCCGGACGTGGTCCATGCGGCAACAGGAAGATCGCCGCGAGGCAGCCCCCGAGCACCACCACCAGCACCAGCGGCAGCCGCCACACGCAACGCAACGCACCCAAGATCAGGGCCTCCGCGACCTCGTCGAAGGCGCTACTTTAGCGTGAGCACGCCGTCACGCGCAGCCTCGGGCGCTTCGGCTTACACTGGGCGCATGCGATCAAGGGCTTCACCATGAACACCACGCCGCGACGCGTCGAACACCAGCAAACCGAGCGGGGTTACATTCCGGTCTACACCACCGACACCGTCGAGCAACCGTGGGCGGACTACACGCCCACCGAGCACGAGGTATGGGCGACCTTGTTCCGTCGCCAGCGCGAGGTGCTGAAGGGCCGGGCCTGCAACGAATTTCTCGAAAACCAGGAACGTTTCGGCATTTCGCCCGATGCGATTCCGAAGTTCGACGATCTGAACAAGGTGCTGAAAACCGGCACCCGCTGGGAAATCGTCGGTGTCGAGGGTCTGCTGCCCGACGAAGTGTTCTTCGACCACCTCGCCAACCGGCGTTTCCCGGTGACGTGGTGGATCAGGAAGCCCGAGCAGCTCGATTACCTGTCCGAACCCGATCTGTTCCACGACCTGTTCGGCCACGTGCCGATGCTGCTGAACCCGGTGTTCGCCGATTACGTGCAGGCCTACGGCCGCGGCGGCGTCAAGGCGCACAAGCTTGGTGCCGACGCGCTGATGCACCTGACGCGGCTGTACTGGTACACGGTGGAGTTCGGCCTGATCAACACGCCGGAAGGCGTGCGCATCTACGGTTCCGGCATCGTCAGCTCCAAGGGCGAATCGATTTATTGCCTGGAATCGGACTCGCCCAACCGGATCGGTTTCGACCTCGGGCGCATCATGCGCACCCGCTACAAGATCGACACCTTCCAGCAAACCTACTTCGTGATCGACGGCTTCCAGCAGTTGATGGACGCCACCCGGCCCGATTTCACGCCGATCTACGCGCGCCTCAAGGATCAACCCGATTTTGCCGCGGGTTCCGTGCAGGACGGCGACCGCCTGATCCATCGCGGGACGGGCGAAAGCTGGGCCAAGACCGACGACGTGTAAAGCAAGTAGCCCGGATGGAGTCGCCTTGTGACGGAATCCGGGGTTCCCGATGGGCGTCGAATTTCGGCAACGCGCACCTCCCCCGATCCCGCTTCGCTTCATCCGGGCTACGATTTCCGCGCGATCGTTTTGCCATCCGACAAGTAGCCCGGAT
>JBOHYV010000173.1:0-5484 GCA_050738135.1 Rhodanobacteraceae bacterium
GGACCGATGCGGCCGCGCATCGTGATCCGCGCGGCCGGCGCCTTGATCAGCATGTCGCGGGTGAAGGCACTGCCATTTTTCAGGGTGAAAGTCGCCGACGCATGATCGAAACCGAAGCCGGACTTGAACACGTCGCCGAAGTGCAGCAGCAGTCGGCTCGGCAGTTCACGCAGCGACAGCAAGCCCAGCAATCGTCCCAACCCCGGCTTCACGGCGAGGATGCGCCCCTCGCCCATCTTGATGCCCAGCGTTCCGTCCATCCATGCGAGCGAAAACGACGATGGCGCGCCGGGCCAGCTGCCATCGACGCTCACGTGCGAATCCTTGCCACCGGCGAGCAAACCACCAAAACCGAACGCGGCCAGCGCTTTGCCAAAGTCGTTTGAGCCGATGTCAATGATGAACTGCGATCGACTCGACGCTTTGGTCCCGTTCCAGCTCCCGTGCGACTTGATCGTGAAATCCGCACCTTTCGAATCGAATCGGGTGACATGCATGCCGGCCAGGGTCGGCGCACTGTCGAACGCGATTGCCCCGAGCTGCATTTTGCCCAGCCGGAGGTCGTCGATGGTGACATGCAGCGGCGGTATCGCCGCGGGCGCGATCGGCGAAGTCGCCGGGGGCGGCGCCGACGGGCCGGACTGCCCGGACGGCGGAGACCCGGGCCAGTACAAATGTTGCAGATGCGCCGTGATGCCGCGCATGGCCAATGCTTCTGCCGGCAACTTGATCGTGCCTTGCACCCCCCGACCAGTGAATGCAATGGTGTCGTCCTTCGCGCCAGCCACGTAGGAAAATTGCAGGGCACCGAGATCGGTGCCGAAAACCAGCGTGTGATCCGCCGTCACATTGGCATTGTCGAGTTGCGGAAGTGCGGCGCCGGACGCGCCTCCCAGCGCCTGCTGGATCCAGCCGCCCACATCCAGACGTGACGCATGCCCGCTCACCGCCAGCCCGCTCGCGGGCACGCCCGCCGGCATGGCGGTGCCGAAATTCACTGCCAGGGCGACCGGCAGGTTGCGTGCGGGATCGGCCAGTCGTCCGCGCACTTGCAGCACCTTGCCGAGCGATACCGTCAACGGTGCGCCCGCCGACGGCAGTTGCAGGGTCAGGTCCAACGGCAGGGATGTCCCGGCAGACTTGTCGAGGGGAGCGGGAAAATCCAGCGCGATGCCGGCGAGACTGGATTTGACATCGAGGATCGGCCTCGCCGGCGCGCCGGCCGGGCCCGCCACGACCTTCACGCCGACATGGAACGGCGCAACGCCACTCGCACGAGCCACAAGGCCGTCCAGCATGGGATAGCCCTGCACCAGGGTCTGCACCGATGCACGGGTGTCCATGGAGACCTCGACGAGGTCGTCGGGATCCGTGACATCGCTGCCCACGGCCATGGACAACCTTGCGGGGGCACCGCGAAACGTCGCGGCGAGATCGCCGGCATGAAATCCCTTGCCGTCGATCAGCAAGCGGCCGTTGAGGTTCTTCAGTGCCAGTCCCCACTTGTCGGCGGTCACATCGGCCCCGGCCAGCTCGACTTGGCCGTTGAGTGAAAAATTCCTGGCGTCATCCAGCGGAATTGACAACTTGATGCCGAACTTGCCCGTACCGCCCACCTTCAGCCCCTCGAGCGCGTCGAGGGCGCCCGCGCCGACCGGACTGCGGCGCACGAAATCCAGCAGTTGCGTGCCCGTACCGTTGCCCTCGACATCAAGGTTGAGGACACCGTGTCCGAGCTCCGGAATCATCGCCACGGCATGCGTCGCGGTGACGCCCTGCACCTCCGCGTGCGTCGCCACAATGCCCATGTGGTCATCGACGAAATCCACGGCGGCATCCACGCCTGTCGCGCGTGGCCACGCGTCGGAAAAATCGAAGGTGGCGTTGTGTACAACTCCGGTCGCCTCGAACCGGCCCTGATGATCGAGGAACGGCCAGTCGTCCAGGTCGCCGCGTATCGCCACCCGTCCTGCGGTCACCTCACCCGCGGCCAGGGCGCGATCGAGCCACGCGATCAATCTCGGCGACATCGTGTGCCAGGGCCAGAACAACGTCGCATCCTTCACCGTGCCGTGTTCCAGCGTCGCGGAGGCCGACACGAACGGGCGGCGTCCGTGGCCCAGCCAGATCAGGTGTGCACGACCATCACCGGCCAACTCGCCGGTATCGAAATGCAGCGCATGGGCCGCGATGTTCCACAGCCCGTCAGCGCGCCATGCCGTGAACGCGCCTCCGAATTGCTTGAACGCGAACGCCTTGCGGAACACGTCCGTCAACGCCAGCGTCGCCGGCTGGGGCGGCAGCCACAGCGACAACGCATTGTTGTCGGCACGCAGGGTGCCGTGCGACAAGGCGACGCCGGGAATCGTGCCGGTAGCCGTCGCGTGCAGACCCGAGAACCGCAGCGTTGCGTCGTACCGCCCGCCCTCCTGCCACGCCAGCGCCGCGGTGTCGATGCGCAGGTGCGGATGTGCTTGCGCCACCCAGTCCGAAAGCGCTCCGGGCGGCTGCGGAGCCATCGCGAGCAACGACAACCACGGCGCCAAATCGATCGAATGTGCTGCTGCCGTGATTCGCCACGCGCCGCGATGACCGCGCAAGTGCGCGGTCATCCCACCGGCCCCGTCGATGTCCGCGTCCGGCTTGCCCGGACCGCGCCAGGCGACATTCCACCCCCCGGCGACGCGTTTCGCCTGAAACACCCCGGAGAGCGAGGCAAGCTCCAGCCGGCGTCCAGCCGGACCGTTCGCCGCGAGGTTGCGCACGGCATAGCGCGCCGCGACGGATTCCAGTTTGCCGCCACGCCAGCTGCCCCACAGCTCCACGTCACCGCGTCCGCTGTTCACCACGTAGCCGCGCAGCCCGAGCCCGTGCACCGCATCCGCAATATCCAGGTCATGGGTCGATACATGCAGGTCGTAATCACGCGCAGCCGCGTCCATGCGTCCGCTGATCGTCACCGCCTGGCGTGTGCCGAATTGCCGAACGTTGCCGCCAAAGCGGATCGAATCGCCGACGTTGACGACCCTGAGGCGGGGAGCAAACAACTGCCACGTCTGTCGCATGGCTTCATCCACGATGTCGACGTGCAGATTGCGCAAATCCAGGTCCACCGGCAGCGACTGCAACGAGGCGTGCGAGGCGCCGGGAGTATTGCCGAAGCCGACCACCTGCCAGCCAGCGGTCGAATGCTCGACCCGCAGCTCCATGCCGTTGAGGCGCAGGGTGATCCAGCGGTGCGCGGGGTGCAGCCACGCGCCGAAGTCGAACTTCAACGCCGCATGCGGCAACGTGATCGACTGGCCGCCGGCGTGCCCCGGTCCCAACGTCAGGTTGCGCACCGTCAGCAACGGCCCGGTGGGCTGCCACTCGCTCGTGATGGCCGTGAAATGCACCGGACGGTGCAAACGCTCCGACAGCTGCCGGGCGACGAAATCCGGATAACGCGTCGCCAGCGGCAACAGCAATTGCACCAGGCCCACGAACAGTGCCGCCGCGATCAGCAACACCGCGATCAACGCGGCCAACGCGAACCGCGCGCGACGCAGGTGGCGGCGCCATGGCGTCATCATGCGATCGCCTCATGTGTGCCACGAGGCGCGGGACTCGGGACTCGGGACTCGGGAAGAGTCCGGCTTTTCGCGGCGGCATGCGGAATCACGGGTTCCGCTTTGGCTCCAGCGCTTGGCGCGGCGCTCGGAACCGTCAAGACAGCGCGGCTTGCGGAGGTTTTCGATGGGCGGCGGCGGATGAGCAATGCCTTGTCCGGATCCCGAGTCCCGGGTCCCGAGTCCCGGCTCTCAAAGCAAGACGACATCGAACTGCTCCTGCCCGTATTGCTCTTCGGGCTGGAAACGAATCGATTTTCCGATGAAGGTTTCCAATTCCGCAACCGCGGCCGATTCGTCCTCGAGCATGCGCGCGACCACGGCCGGCGCAGCCAGCACCAGCAATTTTTCGGCTTCGAACTGGCGCACGGCGCGGGTGATCTCGCGAAAGATCTCGTAGACGACCGTCTCGGTGGTCTTGAGAATGCCGCGGCCCGTGCACGCTGGACAGGGTTCGCACAGTTGTCGCGCCAGGCTTTCCGTGGTGCGTTTGCGGGTCATCTCGACCAGCCCCAGCGGGCTCATTTCATACACGGTGGTCTTGGCGTGGTCGCGCGCCAATGCCTTCTCGAGCGTGCGCAGCACCTGGCGCTTGTGTTCGGCATCGAGCATGTCGATGAAGTCGATGATGATGATGCCGCCGAGGTTGCGCAACCGGAGTTGCCGTGCCGCGGCCTGCGCGGCTTCGAGATTGGTGCGAAATGCGGTCTCCTCGAGGTTGCGCGAACCGAGGTACGCGCCGGTGTTGACATCGATGGTGGTCATCGCCTCGGTCTGGTCGATCACGAGATAGCCACCGGACTTCAATGGCACTTCCTTGCGCAATGCCTTCTGGATTTCGTCCTCGACGCCGTACAGGTCGAAAATGGGGCGTGCGCCGGGGTAATGCTCCACGCGCCCGGTGAGGTCCGGCATGAACTGCCTCGCGAAGACCAGCGTGCGCTCGAAGGTTTCACGCGAATCCACGCGCACCTTTTCGATGTCGTCGTGCATCAGGTCGCGCAGCACACGCAGTGGCAATGGCGGTTCCGCGTATACCCGTTCGCCGGGCTCCGCGCGCGCGATCGCTTGCGCCACGGTTTGCCACACGCGGGTCACGTAATCGACATCTTCGCCCAATGCCTCCGCATCCAGGCCCTCGGCGTTGGTGCGGGCGATCAGGCCGAAGCCGCCACCCGCGAGCCCGGACAGGATGCCGCGCAGTCGCTCACGCTCTGCTTCGTGCTCGATGCGTACCGACACGCCAAGCGTCGCGCTGTCCGGCAACAGCACCAGGTAACGCGACGGTATCGACAACGTTGTGGACAGCCGCGCGCCCTTGCTGCCGATCGGGTCCTTGATGACCTGCACGATCACCCGTTGGCCCTCGTGCACAAGTCCGGCGATGGGCGGAATGGCGGCGGGCGCAGGTGCAGTGCCCTCCACCGGATCGGTGTTCAGGGCCGGACGCGCCACGTCCGCCGCGTGCAGGAATGCACTGCGCTCCAACCCGACATCCACGAACGCAGCTTGCATGCCGGGCATGACCCGCTTGACGCGTCCACAATAGATGTTGCCGACGTAGCCGCGGTGTCCGGTGCGTTCGACGTGAACTTCCTGCAGCATGCCGTTCTCGACCACGCCGACGCGGGCTTCGCGGGGCGTCACATTGATGAGGATTTCCTCGGTCATGTTGGGCACTCGAAGTGGGCTTTCAGCAAGCAACGTCCCTGCAACGATCTGCGCCCGCACGTCCCTGTGCGGCGCTATTTGCGCCATCCCTGGCGCTCGCCTTTCAGACCGGCTTTGCCATCCGCTTCGGCATCCCGCCTCCACAGTCAAGGCACCTCGTGAAAATCCGGCTCACCCTTATAGCCCGATGCGTGTGTACCTGTCG
>JBOHYV010000174.1:0-5482 GCA_050738135.1 Rhodanobacteraceae bacterium
TTCGCGTACCGCGCGCTGCGACGGTACCGCGTCGGCGAAGTCTGCGTCGAAGCGCTGCTGGTTGACCTGCCGCGACAATGCGGCGGACGCCGGGCAGGTGGACGAATACGTCACGCTGCAGCCAAGCCGAACCTCAAAACGTCCCTCAAGCAGTTGTGCATCGATCGTCACCGGATACGCGCGCCAACCGGCGTTGTCGCTGATCAGCGCGTGGCGCTTCAACATCTGCGAATACCCTACGCGTAGGCGCGCACGGCTGGACAGGCCCGCATGCGAGGCGACCAGCGCATGCAGCAGAGCGCACAACCCGGCCGGCGTCAGTGTGTGCTCGCCCAGCGATTGCTCCAGGGCGAGGTACAGCCGCGACATGTGGATACCACGCGCGACAGGGTCGGTCAGGTTCACCTGCACCAGGACGCGTGCCGGAACGACGATCGTGCCGCCCTGCGCGTCCGCGCAACGCACCGGCAGATCGATGCCCTCCATGCCCACCCAGTCCAGCGCGCCGTCCGCCTGCGAATGTTCGCCGGTCGCGACGTCGGGCAAGCGAGCGTTGTCGTGAACGGTACTCATGAACGGGACTCCCTGCGCTGCAGCATGCTTCGCCACATGCGGGCCTCATGCCAGGTTTTCAATACCTCTCCCAATCCGTACGCGGGTGCGTGCAATGCCGCCATGGGATCCTCCGCACGCGAAGCGCGGGCCAGCATCAACAGATTGTGTCGCAAGTCGATGGCGCGAAACAGCGTCAGTGGCCCCGACAGTCCAGCGGCATCCGAGAATCCGCGCTCCAGCTCGACGCCGTAGTCACGCAGGGCCGCGCGTCGTGCGGGATCATCGCGGGCCAATCCGTCGATGGTCAGGCCGTGCCGTGCCAGAAGGTTCATCGGCAATGGTGAACGTCCGTAGCCGACTTCCGTAGCCAGCGCGCGGAGACCGGATGCGAGCCGGGCAAACAGTGTCACGCGCGAGGCGCGCGTGCTGTCGACGCACGGCCCGAACCACAGCTGCGTTTCCAGTACCGCGAGTGCGCCAGCCAGCGGCGCAAGGCCTTCGCACTGCGCCGCGAGATCGGGCGCCGGCGCCGGCGCAAGCACCATCATTGCCGCGTCGATCGGCGCCGCCCAACACGCCGCCGGGACCGCGGTGGCGCCAACATCGGCAAACAACACCTGCGTCAGCGGATGACGCGCCTGTCCCTGCATCGCGCGCTGCATTTCCTCGCGCCACCAGCCGAGCTTGGCCGCCGCCACCTGCGGCTCGCGCACCTCGCGCAGGATCCTGAGCCATTCGTTTTCCAGTGCCGCGAGTGCGCCATAGCGGACGCGCTCCTCGCGGTGCAGGAACCGCCAAGCGGCGGCGCGTTGTGGACTTGCCTCACGCCACTGCGTCAAATATCCATCGAACGCACTGTCGCTCACACCCGACCCAGCATCAGGGCAAGTTGATGTGCATCGGCGCTGACCGCGTCGGGTTGCCAATCGCGCGGATCGGCGCCACCGAGGTAACCCCATGCCGCCGCCACCGTATACAAGCCAGCCGCGCGGCCCGCCTGGACGTCGCGCGGGTCATCGCCCACGAACACGCAATGCTCCGGCTCGACGCCGGCCAGCGCACAGGCATGCCGCACCGGCGCGGGATCCGGCTTCCGCTGGGCGAGCGTATCGCCTCCGACCACCGCGGCAGCGCGCTGGTCATATCCGAGTTTTGTCAAGACCAGCGCGACCAGCGCACCGGCCTTGTTGCTGACCACGCCCCAACGCACACCCTGCGCTTCGAGTTGTTCCAGCAAGCCATCGATACCCTCGAACGCGCGGGTGTGGACCATGCCAGTGGCGACATAAAGCGCCAGGAAGCGCGGCAGAAGCCTGTCCACCCGGGCTTCGTCACCGACCGCACAACGCAACACCGCACGCGCGCCCCGCGACACCGTTTCACGTACCGCTTCGAACGTCGGCGTTGCGATGCCGTGTTCGTCGCACAACGCGGCGAGGGCGTCGTGCATGTCACGCGCCGAGTCCACGAGGGTTCCGTCAAGGTCGAAAAAAACGCCGGCCAAGGGTCGAGGCAAGGGCTTCATGCCGCGGGCTTGCAAGCGCACACCAGATAATTGATCGCCGTACGGTGCGTCAACCATGCCTTCCTGTTCAATGGGTTATAGGCAATTCCAGAGATCACATCGAGCACCAGGCCGGCCCGGCGTAACAACGCTGCGAGCTCCGAGGGCCTGAGAAATTGCCGATAATCGTGGGTGCCCCGGGGCAGCAGACGGGCGACGTACTCGGCGCCGATGATTGCGCCGACGAAACTCGCCGGCGTGCGGTTCAGGGTCGAAAGGAACAACTTGCCGCCGGGCTTCAACAGCGCCGCCAGGTCATTGATCAAGGCCGCCGGATCGGGCACGTGCTCGATCAATTCCATGCAGCATGCCGCGTCGAACGCCGCAGGCCTTGTCGTCGCGAGTTCCTGCGATGAACACAGCCGGTAGTCGATGCCGAGCGGCTGCAACAAGGCGGTATTGGTTTCGTGCAGATGCAGTCTCGCCACTTCGATCACTTCCGGCGCGAGGTCGATCGCGGTCACCTCGGCGCCGGCTTTGCCCAATGCTTCGCTGAGCAGGCCACCGCCGCAGCCCACATCGGCCACGCGCGCGCCACGCAGCGTCACGCGTTCGGCCACGAACGCCAGACGCACCGGATTCAGGTCATGCAGCGGCCGCGATTCGCCGTCCGGATCCCACCAGCGGTGTGCGAGTCTGCCGAAGCGGGCGAGTTCTTCGGGATCGGCGTTGTGCACGTGCTCGGTCATTGGTTGTGCACGATTCCGCAGGGGGAGTCCCGCTCCACAAGTGCCCACGAAGGAATGCATGAGCAATCATTCGATGGAACAACTTGGCGTTTATCGGCGTTCATTGGTGGACTGTATTGCTTTTCAACTTACCTGATCGCGGCGATGCGTTCGTGCCAGCGCCGGGTCGTCTCCAACACGCCGGCTACGTCGAAATCGAGCAACTCGCCCCCGCCGAGCTTGCGCTTGCCATCGATCCACACGTCGCTGACCTGGCGCCGCGACACCGCGTAAGCCAGGTGCGAGATCACATTGTAGAGCGGCCGGGTTTCGATATCGTCCAGCCGTACCGCAACAAGGTCGGCGCGTTTGCCCGGCTCGATCGAACCGATCCTGTCGTCAAGCTGCAGCGCCTTGGCGCCATGCAGCGTGGCCGCGCGCAACGCGAATGCGTCGTCGAATGCAGCCGCGTCACCGGCCACGCCCTTCGCGAGCAACGCTGCGGTGCGCATCTCGCCGAACATGTCGAGATCATTGTTGGATGCACAGCCATCGGTTCCCAGCGCAAGGTTCACACCCGCACGACGCAGTTTTTCCGCGGGGCAGAAACCCGATGCAAGTTTGAGGTTCGACTCCGCGCAATGCACCACCGACACACCCGCCTCCGCGCACGTCGCAATTTCCGAATCGCTGACCTGGGTCATGTGCACCGCGATCAGGCGGTCGTTGACGAGCCCCAGCTTCTGCAGGCGCTGCATGGGGCGCAGGCCGTACTCGCGCCTGCTGTCTTCGACCTCCTGCGCGGTTTCCATCAGGTGGAGATGCACGGGCAGGTCGAGCTGGTCGGAAAGCATCCGGATGCGTTCGAAGGACTCATCGGCAACACTGTAAGGCGCGTGCGGCCCGAAAGCGGTGCCGACCAGTGCATCGTCACGGTATTGATCATGCACCGCCAGCGCGCGATCAAAGTACTCATCGCGATCCTTCGCCCAGGCGCTCGGGAATTCGATGATGGGCAGACCCACCATCGCGCGGAAGCCATGTGCCTTGTAGGCCTGCGCTTGCGCGTCGGGAAAGAAATAGTTTTCGTTGCAACAGGTGGTACCACCGCGCAACATCTCCGCGATCGCCAGCTCCACGCCGTCGCGCACGTACCCGGCACCCATGATCCTGGCCTCCACCGGCCAGATGTGCTCCTTGAGCCACGTCATCAGCGGCAGGTCGTCGGCCAGCCCGCGCAACAACGTCATCGGGTTGTGGGTGTGCGCGTTGACGAGGCCCGGGATCAGCGCGTGTACAGGCAGGTCCACGCGTTCACGCGGCGCGTATTTCGCCCCGGCCTCGACGCCGGGCAATACCTCGACAATTCCGCCGCCGTCGACCACAACCGCATGATTTTCAAGCACGGCGCGGTGGGGCTCGACCGGCACGATCCAACGGGCGGTGATCAGGAGATCGATGACTTGCGGATTTGTGGACGCGGTCACCATGGCTGCAATGGAGTCAGGGATTGGGGACGAGTGGCGAGGGCGCGAAAACCGAACCACGGGGCCAGCTTGAAACGGCCCGGAGACGCGAGTCCGTGGCCGAGGTTCGGTGCTTGCGGGAATGGCTGATCATGGCGCCCTCGCTACCCATCCCTCGCCTCTCGCCGGTATGCCGCACCCGCAAAGCCGTTCGCGCAGGGCGCTCGCGGACCGATGTGTCATTTCACGCGGCCGACGTACTCGCCGGTGCGGGTATCGACGCGTATGACTTCTTCCTGGTTCACGAACAACGGTACGCGCACCGTCGCGCCGGTTTCCAGCTTGGCCGGCTTGCCGCCGCCGCCCGAGGTGTCGCCGCGTACACCGGGATCGGTCTCGGCAACCTTCAGTTCCACGAAATTGGGCGGCGTGACCGACAGCGGGATGCCATTCCAGAACGTGACGATGCACTCCTCCTCGCCCTTCAGCCACTGCGCGGCGTCACCCACGGCGTTTTTGTCCGCGGTATGCTGCTCGTAACTGGTCGGGTCCATGAAATGCCAGAACTCGCCGTCGTTGTAGAGGTACTGCATGTCGGTATCGACCACGTCGGCGCCTTCGACCGAATCGGTCGCCTTCATGGTCTTTTCCGTGGTGCGGCCATTCTTGAGGTTGCGGATCTTGATGCGCGTGAACGCCTGACCCTTGCCGGGCTTGATGAAGTCTGCACCGACGATCACGAACGGGTCGCCGTCCACGATGATCTTCAAACCATTCTTGACGTCATTGAGACCGAAACTGGCCATGCTGTACTCCGTGATGCTTTGGCGCCGCGCCGATACAACAATGGCCGCGACAAGGCTGTTGACCTAAAATGACGGGTTTGCCGGCTCCGCAAGCCGGCGGCAAGGCCCGCCATGATAACTGCAATCGGCCATTCCACGCAGCCGACCACGCCGAACGCTCCGGACAAATCCATCCGGAATTTGCCGCAGCACGCCGGCTCCGGCACATGTCCGGACCAGGCTTCGCGCGCGGCGCAGCCCTGCGCCACGATGATTCCGGACCCGGGATTTTCACGGCCTGATTGGCGCAAATCGATGCGCGACGCCGTCACCGATCCGCGCGAGCTGCTTGAGCTCGTTGGCTTGACGCAGCTGGCCGATCGCCTGCCAGCCGCCGATGCGGGCTTCAGTCTGAAGGTCCCACGCGGATTCATCGCCCGGATC
>JBOHYV010000175.1:0-5475 GCA_050738135.1 Rhodanobacteraceae bacterium
AGAACGTGTTCTGCACCACCGCGACCACGCATTTTGCGGATGTCTACGAGAACACGCCGGTGAAGGCGCTGACCGGCACGCTCGAGTTGCCGGAGCAGAAGCCGCAGCATGCGGCCTTTTCCTCGCGTGCGACGCCGGCCGTCAGGCTTGCAGGGCCCGCCGCAAAAGCGGGTCGGCAATTCGAGGTGAAACTCGCACGCGGCGGACAGGGGCGTCTGTATTACGACGTGCAGGTGCACTATGTGATGCCACCCGATCTGCTGCCCGCGGCGGACGCGGGAATGACGCTGTCGAGGCAATACTTCATCCGGCACGGCGAGCAATGGCAGGTCGTCAAGCCCGGGACGGTTTTGCACCGCGGCGATATCGTGCGCGTGGAACTGGACGTCGATGCACCGACCGAACGCCACCACGTGGTACTGACCGATCCGCTGCCGGGTGCGTTCGAGGCCGTGAATCGGCTGCTGGCGACCTCGGCAAAAATGACGCCGGCCGACCAACCGGGCGTATCGGTCCTGATGTTCGATGGCGGCGCGTGGCCCAACATGGAGATCGTGGAAGGCGGGTTCTATCACCGCGAGACGGCGCTCGATGCGGTGCGCTTCTTTGCCGATGACCTGCCGGCCGGACACTACCGCGTGGTGTACGCGGCGCAGGTGATCGCGCCGGGAACGTTCATGGCGCCGACGCCCACGGTAAAGGAGATCTACCAACCCGACGTGTTCGGTCGCGGCACCCCGACGCACCTGAAAGTGGCCATGCCGG
The DNA here is from genome assembly GCA_050738135.1 of Rhodanobacteraceae bacterium. Taxonomy (GTDB): domain Bacteria; phylum Pseudomonadota; class Gammaproteobacteria; order Xanthomonadales; family Rhodanobacteraceae; genus 66-474. The sequence continues at coordinate 766 of JBOHYV010000175.1, forward strand.
AGGACTGAGGTGCTGCGATATCGCCGGCGAAGGATCGCGGTTGCTGCGGTTGCCTTGGTGGCCGCGCTGGCGCTCGTGCTGGTGGCGGTCACCCGGCGTGCGCTGATGCCGTTGCCGGCGATGCTCGGCGCGGCTTCGTCCGCGACAGAGATGTCGGCCATGCATTTCGTGGCTGCGGACGGAACGCCGCTCAACCTTTCATTCCAGGGTCGCTTCAATCGCGCTGCGGTATTGCCGATGTCGCGCATCCCGTCGCTGGTGCGCAAGGCGTTCGTCGTGTCCGAGGATCACCGCTACTGGCGGCACGGCGGGGTGGATTGGCGCGCGCGTTTTGCGGCGCTGTGGCAGAACCTGCGTGCAGGACACGTGGTGCGCGGCGCCAGCACCATCGGTGAACAAGTCGCGCGGATCCTGAAACCACGTCCGCGCACTTACTGGAGTCATTGGATCGCCGGCTTCGACGCCGGTCGCCTCCTGGATCGCTTCGGTCACGCCGGGGTATTGGCGTTCTACCTCAATCAAGTGCCCTACGGTGCGCAACGCCGCGGCGTGGCGCAGGCAGCGCGTTACTACTTCGGTCGCGAAATCGGCGCGCTCGATCCGGCCGAGCAACTGGCGCTCGCGGTACTGGTGCGTTCGCCCGAAGCCTATGATCCGCGTGCGCATCCACGCGTGGTGCGGGGCGCGGTCGACCAGTTGGCGGATCGCATGTTGGCCGAGCGGGCCATCGATGTGGCCGCGGCCGATGCAATCGACCGCGCGCCGATCCGGCCGGGGCATGTGTCACTGGCCGTCGATGCCGGGCCGTTCGTGGTGTATGCGCTCGGGCAGGCAAACAAACGCGGGAGGACCGGACCAGTCGTCCACACCACGCTCGATGCGACGCTGGAAACCTTCGTGCAGAAGACCCTGCGCCAGCGTGTCGCGGAATTGAAGCAACGCGGCGTGCGCAACGGGGCGGCGCTCGTGGTCGACAACGCCAGCGGCGCGGTGTTGGCATGGGCTGTCGCGCCCGAAGGCAGCCCGTATGCGATTGACCCGGTGGTGACGCCGCGTCAGCCGGGTTCGACGCTGAAGCCGTTCGTGTACGGCCTCGCGATGGCCGAACTCGGCTGGCAGCCTGACCACGTGCTCGAGGACACGCCGCTCGCCGAACGCATCGACACGGGTGTGCATCGCTACCGCAATTACAGCGGGCGTCATTACGGACGTGTCAGCCTGCGTTACGCGCTGGCCAACTCACTGAACATCCCGGCGGTACGTACCGCACAGGCGGTGGGTGTACCGCAAATCATCGACTCGCTGCAGCGGTTCGGGTTTGCCACGTTCAGGAAGCCCGCCGACTATTACGGTCCCGCAATCGTGCTCGGCGATGGCGCAGTCAGCTTGTTCGATTTGGTGCAGGGTTACGCCAGCCTCGCGCGCCACGGCGAGTTCCTGCCGCTGCACGTGCTCGGCGGTGCGCCGCAGCCTGATCCGGTCGCGGTGCTGCCGGCGCCGGTGGCTTCACTGCTTGCGAACATCCTGTCCGATCCCGATGCGCGCGCGGCCGAGTTCGGCGCCGACAGCGTGCTCGACCTGCCGATGCCGACGGCCGCGAAGACCGGCACGTCCAGCGATTACCACGACATCTGGACAGTCGGCTTCGACAACCGCTACACCGTTGGCGCGTGGATGGGCAATCTGGATGGCGGCGCGACCGATCGGCTGACCGGTTCGCTTGGGCCGGCGCCGGTGCTTCGGCAAATCTTCGCGCGTTTGCGCACCGTGGCGCCGTATGCGGGACTGTGGCACAGCCCCGCGCTGCGCGCGGTCGAGACTTGCGAGTGGATCGGCGCGCCGCCCTGCGTGCACCGTCGCGAGTGGTATTTGCCTCGCGGCTCCTCCGGAATGCGCACGGCGATGACCGCGGTACAGCAGCCTGTGCCCGAGATCGCCCAGCCGTTGCAGGGCGAAGTACTGGCGATCGATCCGCGCGTGCCGCGTGCTTCGCAGCAATTCCGTTTCACGCTCGACGGCGCAGGCCTTGCTATCCGGCGCGTGGTCTGGCGCGTGGACGGCAAGTCGCTGCCGGACTCCGGCGATGACTCCGCAAACTGGATCCTGGCGCCGGGCGTGCATCGCGTCACGGCGCGCGTTTGGGTGGGCCGCGGCAAACCCGCGATCGACGTGGGGCCGGTCGAATTCAGCGTGACGGGGACGGAACCTTCAGGTGGTTGACGCTGACTTCGTGTTTCTGCGCCGCGTTCAGGAACGATCGCAGGACAAACCCCGTTATAGTTTCGCCCGTCGTTTTCAGTTCCCAAGGGGTTGCCACGCGTGGCGCGTGCCAGAACACAAGTCCAGACCAGATCCGCCGGAATGAGCGAGCACACGCGACGCCTGTTCCGCGAAGCCGCGGCGTTGCTGCTGTTTCCGCTGGCGGTGTATCTGTTCGCGTGCCTGATCGGCTACAGCAAGTCCGATCCCGGCTGGTGGCATGCCGGCGCGCCGGGACAGCGCGTGCACAACTTCGGTGGCGCGGTCGGGGCGTACATCGCGGACCTGTTGTTTCACCTGTTTGGCGTCATTGCCTACGCATTTCCGCTGTTGCTGGTCGTACTGGCGGTGGGCGTATTGCGCGGCTGGTACCGGCGCGATGAAGGCGAAAGCAAATGGGAACCGAGCCTGCGCCTGATCGGCTTCGTGGCGTTCTTCGTGGGCGGATGCGGCCTCGCATGGCTGCACGCCTCGGACGCCGCGTGCAGCAACGTCACCGCGGCTGGCGGCCTGCTGGGCTGCGGCACGGGCGACGTACTGCACGGAGGCATCGGCGAGCTCGGCACGTTGCTGTTGCTGTTCGCGCTGGCCCTGATTGCCGTCACCTGGATCACCGGCCTGTCATGGTTTCGGGTGATGGACTGGACCGGGCAGCAGGTTTTGACTGGCGCCGGGTGGCTGCGGGGCAAGCTCAAGCGTGCGCCGGAAACCCGCGCCGCGCGTGCCGCGCGGGTGGAACGCGAAACCGCGCGCAAGGAAGACAGCGTGTCGCGGGCCGGGCGTGAACCGGTCCGCATCGAAGCTGCGCCCGCCCCGATCGTCAAGAGCGAACGTGCCAAGCGCGAAACCCAGATTCCATTGTTCACCGGCGCGGCCAGCGAAGGCGCGTTGCCGCCGCTGTCGTTGCTGGAAGAACCACAACCGCAAACCGGCAAGGGTTATTCGGAAGAGACCCTGGAAGTGCTGTCGCGCCAGGTCGAAATGAAGCTGAAGGATTTCCGGATCGACGCGCACGTGGTCAGCGCGCACCCCGGCCCCGTGATCACGCGCTTCGAGCTGGAACCCGCGCCCGGCGTGCGCGGCAGCCAGATTTCGTCGCTCGACAAGGACATCGCGCGCGGCCTGTCGCTGGTCAGCGTGCGCGTGGTGGACGTGATCCCCGGCAAGAATGTGATCGGCTTGGAAATCCCCAATGCACATCGCGAGATCGTTTATCTGTCGGAGATATTCAGCTCGCGCGAATACGGCGACGCGCGCTCGCCGCTGTCGCTGGCGCTCGGCAAGGACATCGGTGGCCGGCCGGTGGTGGTCGACCTGCAGAAAATGCCGCATCTGCTGGTGGCGGGTACGACCGGTTCCGGCAAGTCCGTGGCGTTGAACGCGATGGTGCTGTCTTTGCTGTTCAAGGCGAAGCCCGCCGACGTGCGCATGATCATGATCGACCCCAAGATGCTGGAGCTGTCGGTGTACGACCGTATCCCGCACCTGCTGGCGCCGGTCGTGACCGACATGAAGGAAGCCGCCAACGCACTGCGCTGGTGCGTCGCGGAGATGGAGCGTCGTTACAAGCTCATGGCGGCGGTAGGTGTGCGCAACCTCGCCGGATTCAACAAGAAGGTGCGCGACGCCGATGCGGCGGGCCAGCCGCTGCCCGATCCATTGTTCAAATCCGACCCGTCCGCGCCACAATCGATCGCGCCGCCGTTGCAGCCATTGCCGCAGATCGTGGTGATCATCGACGAATTTGCCGACATGATGATGATCGTCGGCAAGAAGGTCGAGGAGCTGATCGCGAGGTTGGCGCAGAAATCACGCGCTGCGGGCGTGCACCTCATCCTTGCGACCCAGCGTCCGTCGGTGGATGTGATCACCGGCTTGATCAAGGCCAACATTCCGACCCGCATCGCGTTCCAGGTGTCGAGCAAGATCGACTCGCGCACCATCCTCGACCAGTCCGGCGCCGAAACCCTGCTCGGCAATGGCGACATGTTGTACCTGCCGCCGGGTACCGCGACGCCGGAACGCGTGCACGGCGCGTTTGTCGGCGATGACGACGTGCACAAGGTGGTCGAGTGGTTGCGCACGCAGGGCGAACCGAGTTACCTCGATGGCGTGCTGGAGGACGTGCAGGTGCTGGGCGATGGCAAGGTCATCAACGAATCGGGCCTGCCCGAGGATGCCGGCGAAGGCGAGGGCGGCATGGACGAGTTGTACGATCGGGCCGTGCACATCGTGACGTCCAGCCGGCGCGCATCGATTTCGGGTGTTCAGCGGCACCTTCGGATCGGCTACAACCGGGCCGCGCGCCTGATCGAAATGATGGAACAACAGGGCGTGGTGACGCCGCCGCAGCACAACGGCAATCGCGAAGTCATCGCGCCTCCGCCATCTTGAGCAGTTGCAAGGCTGCGGAGTCCGCGACCCCCTTCGGGACGGAGGGGGTCGCGCGCC
>JBOHYV010000176.1:0-5471 GCA_050738135.1 Rhodanobacteraceae bacterium
GGTCCGGACACCGGGGCGTACTGGAACCACGGCGTGCGGTGGACGTTCCAGGTGGCCGCATACACGCTTTGCGGATGGGCGGGATCGCGGGCAAGGTCCACCACGCCGGTCTTGTCATCGACGAACACCGTCTTCTTCCAGTTTTTTCCGCCGTCGGTGCTCAGGAACACGCCGCGTTCGGCGCTCGGGGTCCAGATGTTGCCCAGCGCGGCAACCAATACCCGATCGGGATCGTTCGGCGCAACGAGGATGCGCCCTATATGCCGGCTCGCGTCGAGCCCGATATGCCGCCAGGTCTTGCCCGCGTCGTCCGAACGCCACATGCCGTCGCCATAGGTGGCGTCGGAACGGATCGTGGTTTCGCCGGTCCCGGCATAGATGACGTGAGGATTGGATGCGGCCACCGCCAACGCGCCGATCGAGGCGACCGGCTCATGCTGGAACAGCGGCTGCCAGGTGACGCCGGCATCGGTGGTCTTGAACACGCCGCCATCCACGGTGCCGATGTAGCCGACGTTGGCTTTTCCCGGCACGCCCGCGACCGCGTCCGTCCGTCCGCCGCGGTAGGGGCCGATGGAACGCCAGTGCAGTCCAGTCAAGAGCGCCGGCGGTACCGCGGCTTGCGCGACGCCCGCGGCGAGGAGCAGACCTCCAACGATGAGCGAATGCAAGCGGGTCTGCATGGGCATATGATCCGATGAGGTGAGTGGCTACTGTAATGTCCCAAGAATATCTTGGTCATTCCGGACGAGCCCGCGAAGCGGGCGAGATCCGACTGCGTTTGCAGGACTGCAAACGCGAACGCCGCAGGCGGCCCGAAGGGCGAGCGCCAAGGAGGGCGCGAGTCAATCCGGCTTTTATCGGGCGTGGAGCGTGGATTCCGGGTTCCCGCACCGGCAGAGCCGCTGCGGACCCCGGAATGACGATGTAATGTTTTCTGCGGGACGCCATGTGGGAAGCCTGGTTGCCGCGTTCAGGGGCTCGCGAGCAGCTTTGGATCACCGATCTTGATCGGCGCACCGGTCGGCAAGGTTGCGACGCCCGCCTGTTTTGCCTTGGCGTTGAACTGTTCGACGGCTTGCCGCAAGGGCCCATTGAACTTGTCGAGCAAGGGTTGCAGGCCAGCCACCACTTTCGCGATGTGCTTCTGTTGGCGTGCGTTGGGCGTCTGGTTCGGTGCCATCCCGGCTACGTCCCGGGCCAAACCCGTCAGGCTCAAGCCATAAGGCGTGAGGAAGTGCAGGTCGTCTTCGGGCGCCTTGTACTGCACGTTGGAGTTGTACAGGTTCTTCGCGAAATCACCGAGCTGCTGCTTGAGCGCCTGTGCGTCGGTGTGCATGCTCGCCGCGGCGCCGGATTTCGAGGACTGCAATTTGTCCAGCGCCGAAATCATCGCGTGCGTGTGATCGATCAGCGCCACCATTGCCGCGGCATCCGCACGCAGGTTCATGGCGCTTTCGAAGGTTGCGCGCTGCACGCTCATCGGCGTATTGATGCGGGGATCGGCGCGCACCTGCAGGTTCTGCGTGGCGGCGTGTCCGTCGACCTTGACCTGCGCCCGATACGTGCCCGGCAACGCCAGCGGTCCGCGGGGTTGATGGCCGCCGCGCGATCTCGATGCACGCATGAATTTCGGCCGCTCGATGCCGGTGTAATGCATGTTCCATGACACCCGGTTGATGCCGGCCTTGCCCGGGCCGCGGATCGTCGCCACCGGCTTGCCTGCGCTGTCGGTGATGGTGATTGCGACCGGATTGCATTTCTCGAACGGCGGTGGCTGGTGCTTGCCGGTCTTCTTCTTCGCGTGTGCCTTGTCGCCTGCCGGTTTCGCTCCAGCGGTTGCCTTCGCCGAGTTCTTGTTCTTTTTCTCTTCCTTGGCGCAGCCCTTGGGAACGCTGATGGCTTTCGCGAGCGAGTAGGCGATCACCGGCCCGCCGGGCGGGTTGGGTGTGGTGAAGTCGCCCGGTGCGGGCCCCATGTTGCGTCCGCTGAATCCGATCCATTCGGTGCCTTGCGAGGCGGGGAACAAATGGAAGGCAGCGTTGGCCATATTCGGCTGCCACTGTTCCAGTGCTTCGAGGTTGTCGAGGATCCACAAGCCGTGGCCGTGGGTCGCCAGCGCCAGGTCATGCGGCGACTTGGTGAATTTGAGGTCGAACACCGCCATGGTCGGCAGGTTGGCGGTCATGGCGTGCCAGTGCGCGCCGTCGTCGAACGACAGGTACAAGCCGCGCATGGTGCCGAGCGCGAGCAGGCCACGCTGGTTCGGGTCCTCGCGGACGACGATGGCGGAGTAATCATCCGGCAATCCGTTCGCGATGCTTTGCCAGTGCGCACCGTAGTCGCTGGTCTTCAGCACGTAAGGATGATCGTCGCCCAGCATGTGGCCGTCGACTGTGACATAGGCGGTGCCGGCGTTGAACGGCGATACGCCGATCTGGTAGATGCGCCCGAATTTCACCGCCTGCGGCAGGTCCGCCGAAACGTTGGTCCAGTTCGTGCCGCCGTCTTTCGTGACCCACACGAGGCCATCGTCGGTGCCGACCCAGATCACGTCGGGATTGGTCGGTGCGAGCGTGATCGACAGGAGCGTGTCGGTGTTCTCGGCGCTGGAGATGTCGTGGAATACCGGTCCGCCCGCGATCGGCTGGTGGGCCTTGATGTTGCGGGTGAGATCCTTCGAGATGGCGTTCCAGTTCGCGCCGCCGTCGGTGGATTTGAACACCACGTTCGCGCCCATGTACACGGTGTCGGGATCGGTTGCCGACACCGCGATCGGCGCACCCCAGTTGAAGCGGTACTTGAGCTTTGAAATCGGCGTGTCCGACATGCCGGTCATGACCGGCCGGATGTCCGTGGCGATCCAGTTGCGGGTATCGATGCGCGAGGTGTAGCCGGTCTGGGCCGCCCCGTAGACGATGCTCGGGTCGGAAGGCGCGGGCACCACGTAGGTGCCGTCGCCGCCGGCCGGATTCCACCAGTCGCCGCCCCAGATGCCCGAATACGAAAGACTGTTCGACGGACCGCACGCCGCGCCGTTGTCCTGGATGCCGCCGCACACGCCGAACGGCACGGTGTTGGAGATCGCAACGGTGTAGAACTCCTCGATCGGCAGGTTATCGAACGCGCGCCAGCTCTTGCCACCGTTCACGCTGACGTACGCGCCGCCGTCATTGCCCTGGATGATGCGGTTCGGGTCCTTCGGATCGATCCAGATCGCGTGGTGGTCCACATGCACGCCATGGTCGGTCGGTTTGGCGGTCTTGCCGCCATCGGTGGACTTCATCAGGAAGAACGAACTGAAGTACAGCGTCTTCGGATTATCCGGGGCAACCTTCATCGAGCTGAAATAGAACATCCGCGACGAAAGCGCGTGGTTGTTGCTGATGCAATGCCAGCTGTTGCCCGAGTCGGTGCTGCCCCACAGGATGCACTTTTGAGTTGCCATGGTCGCGTACACCATGTTCGGCTTGGACGGCGCGATCGCGATCCACACGCGGTCGGTGGCAACGTCCGTCGGCAATCCGCCGCCCAGCTTGTGCCAGGTGCGACCGCCATCCTGCGAGCGCCAGATCCCGCCCGCGGTACTGCCGTTGATTTGCGTCCACGGTTTGCGTTGTTCGGTCCACATCCCGGCGTACAACACCTTCGGGTTGGACGGATCCATTTCGACGTCACTGGCGCCGGTGGTGTCGTTGACGTACAGCACCTTCTTCCAGGTTTTGCCGGCGTTGGTGGTCATGTACACGCCGCGGGTCGTGGTGGGCTTCCACGGATCGCCCAGCACCGCGACGTACACGGTGTCCGGGTCGGTCGGATTGATCGCGATGTTCGAGATCAACCCTGCGTTCTTCAGTCCCTTGAACTGCCAGGTCTTGCCGCTGTCCGGCGAGAAATACACGCCGTGGCCCAGCAGCACGTCGTTGCGCGCGTTGGCCTCGCCGGTACCCACCCAGACGTCCTTCGGATTCGATGGCGCCAGTGCGACCGCGCCGATCGATGGGCTGTCGGCGTGCTTGAGCAATTCATCCCATTTGATGCCGTTGTCGGTGGTCTTCCACAAACCGCCGCCGGCGGTTCCGACGTAATAGATGTTCGGCTTGCCCGGAATGCCCGTGACGGTGCTGACGCGCCCACCCGACACGGCCGGCCCGAGATTGCGGAATTTCAGGTTGGCGAACGGGCCGGAAGGTTGGGTCGCGGCGGAAGCTGCGCCCGCGGCTGTCAGTGCCACGCAAGCTGCAAGAACCAGGCAAGTTCTCATCGCGGTCTCCCTCCGAGGCTAAACAGGTGACCCTAGCCTTCGCGGTGCAGGGCAGGGAGTGCCTAAAGTCACGCTCGCCCGGCAAGCGCCGCGCCGCGCGGCTGGGCGGACCGGCATTCAGTACAGCGCATCGTGGCCGCCCACGTCGATCGGGATGATCCGCCCGTCACGCACGATCAGTTCCAGCGTGATGCGATACGGGAGGTTGATCGACACGGAATGCAGGCCTTGCAGGCGCCCAGCCAATGCGTGCAGGCGCAGCGACGGATGGTGCGGGTTCGCTTCAAGCAGCAACAAGGTCTTGCGGTATTGTGCGCGCAGCTGCGGATGACGTTTCAGGAAACATGTGACGCGGCGGTTGTACTGGTCGGTAAAGACCAGCACCCAGCTCACGACAGCTTCGCCAGCCGCTTCAGATGTGCGTCCACAGATTCCACGGCGAAGCGGCCGGCTGCGATGTCGGCCTGGCTCTCGGCAAGCGCGGCGGTCAGCTCGCACTCGCGCAGATATTGGTAGTGTTCAAGGTCCATTACCACGAACCGATCCTTGCCGCGCACCGACACCAACGCGTCGGGCGCGTCGGCAAGTGCATCGGCAATGGCGGATATGCCGCGGGTCTTGAGTTCATTGGCGCTGATCGAAGGCATGCTGAAGTTCCATCGGATCGTAAGAACAAGTGTACTATAAATCGCACTATAAAGCGTGCGCTTGATCGTGCTGATTTATGGTCGTTCAGCGTCAGCGGGGCATCGCGGTTGGCTATTTGACCTTTTTCGCGGGGTGGTCGCCGCCCTGGTGCAGGACGAGCCCGGTTACCTTGCCCTTGCCGTCGATCTTGAAGGTCATGCTGGCCGGAAAGGCCTTGGCGAAGAACTCCGTCTTCGACTCCGGGAAGATCGGGACAGCCGGCTGTCCCGCCGCCTGCGTGATCAGTTGATCTCCCTTGAGCGTGATCCTGAGTGAAAAGCTGGGGTCAAGCAGGTAGGTGCCGACGAATTTTCCGAGCTCGTTCGCCGGCAAATGGATCGCCTTCGGCGCTTTCGGGATGGTATACGGCTTGTCGAACAGGATTGCCGCAAGACTCCTTGCGATGTCGGAGACTTCGGGTGAGGATACGTTGTCGAGCACAATGACGTAGGCGTGTTGGTCGGGGAACCAGCTGTTGACGCTCGTGAAGCCAGCGATCCCGCCTTCGTGCGAATATTCC
>JBOHYV010000177.1:0-5468 GCA_050738135.1 Rhodanobacteraceae bacterium
CACTTCGAAGAATGCACGCAAGGCCTCGCGGGTATCGCTGCGGCCATAGCCATCGGCTCCCAGAACGATGTAGCGGCGGCCACCCGGAATGAAGGCGCGCACCTGGTCGGCGACGCCACGTACATACTCGGTCGCCGCCACCACCGGACCCTCGTGCCCGTCGAGGCATTCGGCGATGTAGGCGGTGCGCTGCTCTTTCTTGTCCGGGTGCAGCCGGTTCCAGCGCTCGCAATCGAAACCGTCGCGGGAAAGTTCACTGAAGCTCGGACACGACCATACGTCGGCCTTGACACCGAATTCCTTGTCCAGCAGTTCGGCGGCCGCAACGGCACTGCGCAACGATCCGCCCGCGCCCAGCAACTGCACGCGCGGCGCCTCGCTTTTGCTCTTGCCCTTGCCTTTGCTCTTGCCGTCAGCCTTGCTCTTCCCCGAGTCCCGAGTCCCGGGTCCCGAGTCCCGAAAAAGATACATCCCCTTGATGATGCCGTCGTGGCAGCCTTCCGGCATGTCAGGATGGGTGTAGTTCTCGTTGGTGGTGGTGATGTAATAGAACACGTCCTGCTGGTCTTCGTACATCGCCTTCACGCCCGCGTGCAGGATCACCGCCACTTCGTAGGAAAAGGTCGGGTCGTAGGCGCGGCAGTTGGGCACCGTGCCTGCCATCAGCTGCGACGCGCAATCGGAATGTTGCAGGCCCTCGCCGGGGAAGCTGCAGCCGGCGGTGGCGCCGATCAGGAAACCGCGCGTACGCTGGTCGCCGGCGGCCCAGATCAGGTCGCCGACGCGACGGAAGCCGAAAAACGAGTAATAGATGAAGAACGGCAGCATTGGCTGGTCGGAGACCGAGTAGCTGGTGCCCGCGGCGATCCACGCCGACACGCCGCCGGGCTCGCTGATGCCTTCCTGCAGCACTTGCCCGTCTTCCGCCTCGCGGTAGTACAACAGCTGGTCGGCATCCTGCGGACGATACTTCTGGCCGCCCGGCGCGTAGATGCCGATCTGGCGGAACATGCCTTCCATGCCGAAGGTGCGCGCCTCGTCCACCACGATCGGCACCACCCGTGGCGCGAGTTCCTTGTCACGCAGCAGCAGGTTCATGCCGCGCACCAGTGCCATGGTGTTGCTGATCTCGCGATCGTCGGTGCCCTTGGTGATGGCTGCGAAAGCGTCTAGGCCCGGGGCCTTGAGCGATTTGCCGGATTTCCTGCGACGCTGCGGCAGGAACCCGCCGAGTTCGCGACGGCGTTCCAGCATGTACTTCACTTCGGGCGAATCCATGCCCGGGTGGTAGTACGGCACCGAGTCGATGTCCTCGCCTTCCAACTGCTTGTCGTCGATCGGAATCTGGAAACGATCGCGGAAGGTCAGGATCGCGTCGTGGTGCATCTTCTTGGCCTGGTGCGCGATGTTCATCGATTCGCCGGCCGCGCCCATGCCGTAGCCCTTGACCGTTTGCGCCAGGATCACGGTCGGCATGCCTTCGGTGTGCACCGCCGTGTGGTAGGCGGAGTACACCTTGTGCGGGTCATGGCCGCCGCGATTCAATCGCCAGATGTCGTCATCGGACAGATTGGCCACCATCGCGGCGGTTTCGGGATACTTGCCGAAAAAGTGCTCGCGCGTGTAGGCGCCGCCGAACGCCTTGCAGGCCTGGTATTCGCCGTCGACGGTTTCCATCATCAGCTTGCGCAGCATGCCCTCCTTGTCGCGTGCCAGAAGCGGATCCCAGTAGGAACCCCAGATCAGCTTGATCACGTTCCAGCCGGCGCCGCGGAACACGCCTTCGAGTTCCTGGATGATCTTGCCGTTGCCGCGCACCGGTCCGTCGAGGCGCTGCAGGTTGCAGTTGACCACGAAGATCAGGTTGTCGAGGTTTTCGCGCCCGGCCAGCGAGACCGCGCCCAGCGACTCGGGCTCGTCGCATTCGCCGTCGCCGAGGAAGCACCAGACCTTGCGGTCGGTCACCGGCATGAACTTGCGCGCTTCGAGGTACTTCATGAACTGCGCCTGGTAGATCGCCTGGATCGGTCCGAGACCCATCGACACCGTCGGCATCTGCCAGTAGTCCGGCATCAACCACGCGTGTGGATACGACGACAGCGCCGTACCCGGCGGGTTGCTGGCTTCCCGGCGCAGGTTGTCGAGTTGTTCGGCGGACATGCGCCCTTCCATGAACGAACGCGCGTACAGTCCGGGGCTGGAGTGGCCCTGATAGCCGATCAGGTCGCCCGGATGGCTTTCCGAGGGCGCACGCCAGAAGTGATTGAAGCCGACGTCGTACAGCGTGGCCGACGAACCGAAGCTCGCGATGTGGCCGCCGAGACCGCCGGGCCTGCGGTTGCAACGCACCACCATCGCCATCGCGTTCCAGCGGATCATCGAACGGATGCGCCATTCCATCGCGGCGTCGCCCGGCGACTTCGCATCCAGCTGTGGGGGGATGGTGTTGATGTATTCGGTGGTGGGCGAAAACGGCAGGTGGCCGCCGGCGCGCCGGGTTTCGTTGACCAGCTTTTCCAGCAGCTGGTGCGCGCGTTCGGTGCCTTCCGCGCCGATCACGGCCTCGATGGACTCGATCCATTCGCGGGTTTCGCGCGGATCGGGATCCTGATCCAGAAATTCCTGTGCCAGTGCGTTCATCGTTTGCTCCTGTGCGCGTTCGCCCGCGCGGTTTTCCCGACTGCCCCGGACGTCCCGGGCTGCTTGCTGCCGGCAGCCTGGCGCGTCTTCGCAGGCAACTTGCGTTTCGCCAGTTCGCGCGAGGCGCGGGGGTGCCCTTTCTTGAGTTTGCGTGCACCGCGAATTTGCGCCTCGACGCAGGCGATCGCGCTCATGTTCACCACGCGCCGCACCGTCGCCTGCGGCGTCAGCACGTGCGCGGGTTTGGCGACGCCCATCAGGATCGGGCCGATCACCACGCCGTCGGACATCGAGCGGGTGATGTTGAAGGCGGCATTCGCGGCGGCGAGGTTGGGAAACACGAACACGTTGGCGCGCCCCGTGAGGCGGGAATTCGGGAACAGGCGTTCACGCAGCTCCGGGTCCAGCGCAACGTCGGCCTGCATTTCTCCTTCGACCTCGAGATCGGGTGCACGTTCGCGCAGGATGCGCAGCACCTGTTGCATCTTCACCGAGGTCGCGGTGACCCGGCTGCCGAAATTGGAACCGGCGATCAGCGCCACGTGCGGTTCGACGCCAAGCAATTTCAGGCGCAACGTGGCCTGCAAGGTGGCTTCCGCGATCTGCCCGGGATCGGGGTCGTGTTGCATGTGGGTATCGAGAAAAAACGAAAGTCCCTTGTCGTTGGCGACCGCCGACATCGACGCGAGGGTCTCGACGCCACGGTCGAGGCCGATGATGTCGCGGATGTAGGTGGCCTTGCGCTGGTAGCGCCCGACCAAGCCGCAGATCATTGCATCGGCTTCGCCGCGCGCCACCATCAGCGCGGCAATCACGGTCGGGCGCGAGCGCACCACCGATTTCGCCGACGCGGGCGTGACGCCGCGGCGCTGCATCAGGTCGTAGTACTGCTGCCAGTACGCATCGAAACGCGGATCCGAATGGATGTTGACCAGTTCGAAATCGTGTCCCTCCCTGAGCCGCAATCCGATCCGCGTGATGCGACGACGGATCACGTCGGGGCGACCGATCAGGATCGGCTTGACCAGACCTTCATCCACCAGCGTCTGCACCGCATGCAACACGACTTCCTCTTCGCCCTCCGCATACGCGACCCGCATGGGACAGGCGCGCGCCCGTTCGAACACCGGCTTCATCGCCAGGCCGGTGCGGAACACGAACTGGCTGAGTTTTTCCGCGTAGGCGTGGAGGTCGGTCAGCGGGCGCGTGGCGACGCCGGAGTCCATGGCGGCCTTCGCGACGGCCGGTGCGACCTGGACCAGCAGGCGCGGGTCGAATGGCCGCGGGATCAGGTAGTCCGCGCCGAAGCGCGGTGCCTTGCCGCCATAGGCGCGTTGTGCGATATCGGAGGCCTCGCGCCGGGCAAGCTCGGCGATTGCATGGACGCACGCGACCGTCATCGCCTCGTTGATGCCGGTGGCGCCGACGTCGAGCGCACCGCGGAAGATGTACGGAAAGCACAGCGCGTTGTTGACCTGGTTCGGGTAATCCGAGCGGCCGGTCGCGATCACGCAATCGGGTTTGGCAGCGCGCGCTACTTCGGGCAGGATTTCAGGTGTGGGGTTGGCCAGCGCCAGGATCACCGGCCGCCTCGCCATGCTCGCGACCATTTCACGCTTCAGCACGCCGCCCGCCGACACGCCGAGGAACACGTCGGCACCCTGCATGATGTCGGCCAGCGTGCGCGCACGGGTCTTGCGTGCGTAGCGTTCAAGGCTCGGATCGAGACCCGGCCGGCCCTGGTACAGCACCCCGTCCTTGTCGCTGACCAGGATGTTGTGCGGCTTCGCGCCGAGACGCACCAGCATGTCGAGGCAGGCGATACCGGCGGCGCCTGCGCCCGACGCGGCAACTTTCACTTCGCCGATTTTCTTGCCGACCACGATCAATGCGTTGGTCAGCGCGGCGCCCACGATGATCGCGGTGCCGTGCTGATCGTCGTGGAACACCGGGATGTGCATGCGCTCACGCAACTTGCGCTCGACCTGGAAACATTCCGGCGCCTTGATGTCTTCCAGATTGATGCCGCCGAAGGTGGGTTCCAGCGCGGCGATGATCTCGACCAGCTTGTCCGGATCACGCTCGTCGATTTCGATGTCGAACACGTCGATGCCCGCGAACTTGCGGAACAGGATGCTCTTGCCCTCCATCACCGGTTTGCCCGCGAGCGGGCCGATGCTGCCGAGCCCGAGCACCGCGGTACCGTTGGTGATCACCCCGACCAGATTGCCGCGCGCGGTGAGCGCGTGGGCTTCGCCGGGATCACGGACGATCTCCTCGCAGGCCGCGGCGACGCCCGGCGAGTAGGCCAGCGCCAGGTCGCGTGCGGTCAGCAGCGATTTGGTGGGCGTGACGCGGATCTTGCCGGCAGGCAGGTGCCGGTGATATTCCAACGCGGCTTGCTTGAGTTCTTCGGGCAGGCTGGACATGGCGCAGGACGGTCATGCAACTCGATTCGGACCTTTCATCCTAACACCGTGCGCTGACGGATTCCGTCGACCTGCATCGGCGGCGACGGAGGCGGTACCGGGTTGACGCGCGTCAATGGATTCGGGATTCGTTCGCCTAGACTGGAAGGAGGGTGGAGGGAGCGAGGCGCAACCCGTGACGACGACGTTCAATATCTTGCTGGCGGTCCATCTTCTGAGTGTGGTGTGGTGGATCGGCGGGGTCGCGATCGTGACCGCGGTGCTGCTGCCGGTTTTCAACCGGCTGCCCGCCCCGGAGCGGATCCAGCGCATCAAGCAGTTCGAGAGCCGTTTCGCCCATCAGGCCCGGATTGCGGTGCTGCTGGCCGGGATCACCGGCTTCTGGATGCTCGGGCTTTC
>JBOHYV010000178.1:0-5446 GCA_050738135.1 Rhodanobacteraceae bacterium
GCTGTACGGCTACCAGATCGCCAAGCGCCTCGAACGCGACGCCGGCGGCGTCTTGGTCGGCAAGCAGAGCGCACTGTACCCGGTGCTCAGAAACCTGAGCGCGGCGGAACTGCTGGACACCTTCGTCGAGCCGTCGGAAGCCGGCCCGCCGCGCCGTTACTACCGGATCACCACGTTGGGCAAGAAGGTCCTGCGCGAATGGACCGCAGCATGGAACTCCACCCGCGGCTTTGTCGATTCGATTTTGAAGGATTGAACCCATGACCACGCCACGCACCATCAAGGAATACCTGGCGCAGCTGCGCGCAGCGCTGGCCGGCGCCGATCCAGCGATGATCCAGGACGCGCTGTATGACGCCGAGGAACACCTGCGCTCCGAACTGGCCGAAAACCCCGGCATGGGCGAGGCCGAGTTGCTGGAAAAAATCTCGACGACCTACGGCGCGCCGGAAGAAGTCGCGGAAATCTACCGCACCACCGAACAGACCGTGACACGCGCCTTGCGCAGACCACCGCCGCGGCGTCCGCAGCAGTCGGCGATCGGACGCTTTTTCGGGGTGATCGCCGATCCCCATACCTGGGGCGCGCTGTTCTACATGCTGCTGGCGCTCGCGACCGGCATCTTCTACTTCACCTGGGCGGTCACCGGACTTTCGCTGTCGTTGGGTTTTGCCTTCACGCTTGTCGGGATCCCGTTCTTCCTGATATTCATGGCCTCGGTGCGCGGCCTGTCGCTGCTGGAGAGCCGCTTCGTCGAGAGCATGCTGGGCGTGCGCATGCCGCGCCGGCCTACCTACACCGAACACGACCGCCCGTGGCTCAAGCGCATCGGCGCCATGTTGACGGACCCGCGCACCTGGGCAACGTTGCTGTACATGCTGCTGATGCTGCCGCTGGGCATCGCGTATTTCGCGGTCGTGATGGTGACCACGAGCGTGTCATTGGGTTGTCTCGCTTTCGTGTTTGCGATGGTGTTTCGCCAGGGCTGGCTGCAGGGACTGTACGTGAACCAGCAAATCCTGGTGGACTGGGGCTTCGGCGCGCACGTCCCCGGCTGGCCCGACACGGTCGTGATGCTCGTGATCGGCATCCTGCTGCCGTTCGTGATGCTTCACTTCGTGCGGTGGATCGGGCGCATGCACGGCGCCTTGGCCAAACACCTGCTGGTGAAATCCGCCCGGGACTGAGCGCATGTCAGTTCCGGCCGGTCTGCTCGCCCAGGAACTGCACGATCCGCCGCAACGCTTCGATTCCCGCCGGTGTGTCGAGGTTGAATTGGTATTCGTGCGGCAAGCGCGGCCGGTAACCGGAGGGAAACAGCAACGTATCGACCGGGACGCCGAGCACACGCAGCCGGCGCGCCATCTCGCGTGACTGGGCTTCCAGCGGATCACCGTTGCCGGCGGTCAGAAAGGTCGGCGGAAACATTTTCGTCAGGTGCAGCGCGACCGACATCAGGCGAAAGCGCGGGTCATCCTTGAAATCACGGCGTCCGCTGTAGGCCCAGAACGCCGCACTGAAAAACCTCATGTACAACCCGCCGGATCCACCTGCACGCGCAAGATCATAGGCGCCGCATGCCAGCACCGTCGCGGTGAGTTGCCCCGGCTGGATCGCGGGTGCAATGCCCATCGCCTGCGCGTAGCCAGGATTGGTGATGACGCTGGCGACCTGTGCGGCAATTTGTGCGCCCGCGGAATCACCCGCCAGTACCAGTTGGCCGGGGTCGACATGCAGTTGTGCGGCATGTCGAACCAGATAGCCGAGCGCAACGTTGATCTCCACCACCGGCTCCGGGTAGACCCCTTGCGGCGGCAATGCATAGCCGACCGCGACAGCGGTGAATCCGTGCGCAGCGAGGATCTTGGTGTAATTGGCGATGTCGATGCGGTGTCCCGCGACCCAGCCGCCACCATGCACCCACACGATGGTGGGCAGCCGGCGCGCGGTCTTGTCGATCGCCACCGGGAAAAACACATCCATGCGTGCGGCCGGATCGCCCTTGCGATAGGCAATGTCTTCGACACTCGCCACCCCCGCCGGCACATGGCGGGCCAGTGAACGCGCGGTCGCGACGCCGCCGCGATCGTAGAAGTAGCGGATCAGCGCCACCCGCGGCCATGGACTCGCCAGCCAACCGGCTGCAATCACGATGACGAGGGCAACCGCCGCGCCCGCCAGCCAGCGCGCAAACCGACGCATCGCCCCGTGTTCACGTTGCAGGCGGACCGTTTCCGGCGGCGTTGCGCAGCTTGCCGAGCAGCGGTTCCAGCAGGTCCAGCGGCAACGGAAATGCGACGATGGTGGTTCTGTCACCCGCGACTTCGACCAGCGTCTGCAAATAGCGCAGCTGGATCGACTGCGGTTGCTGCATCAGGGTTTGCGCGGCCTGCATCAGCTTCTCCGACGCCTGCAGTTCGCCCTCGGCATTGATGATCTTGGCGCGACGCTGGCGTTCGGCCTCGGCCTGGCGCGCGATCGCGCGAACCATGCTGTCGTCGAGATCCACCTGCTTGATTTCGACGTTGGCCACCTTGATGCCCCACGCATCGGTGTGCTGATCCAGGATGACCTGGATGTCATGGTTGAGCTTCTCACGCTCGCTCAGCATTTCATCGAGCTCGTGCTGGCCCAGTACCGAGCGCAAGGTGGTCTGCGCCAACTGGCTGGTGGCTTCGCGCGCGTCCTCGACCTGGATCACGGCCTTTGCCGGATCGATCACGCGGAACAGGATCATCGCATCGACCTTGACCGGGACGTTGTCGCGCGAAATCACGTCCTGCGGGGGGACCGGCATCACGATCGTGCGCAGGTCGATCCGCACCATCTGCTGCATGATCGGGATCAGCACGATGATGCCCGGGCCCTTGACGGCCTGGAAATGCCCGAACAGGAAGATCACGCCGCGCTCGTATTCGCGCAGGACCTTGAGTGACGAAAACAGGATGATCAGAACGATCACCACGATCACGACGATGACGGGATAGATCGACATCACTGCGGCTCCTCCTCAGTTGTGGACGCAGGTGCGACGTCCAGGACCAGGCCATGCATCCCCGTGACGGCAATGCGCTGGCCGCGTTGCAATGGTACCCGCGACTCGGCCTGCCAGCGTTCGCCGTGCACATGCACGAATCCGCGCCCCTGGAAATCGGCCACGACCTCGCCGACAGCACCGGCCATTCCCTCGCGACCGCTCACCACCGGCCGCCGGTGCGAACGCATCGCCATCCAAACGATGCCGGCGATGATACCCGCTGCCGCGATGGCAATGCCGATCACCACCGGCAATGCAATGCCGAAACCCGGAACGCCCGTATGCATCAGGATCACCGAACCGATTACGAATGAAATCACACCACCGCTGCCGAGCACACCGTAGGCCGGCACGAAGGCCTCGGAAATGATCAGGATCACGCCAAGCAGGATCAATCCCAGGCCCACGAAGTTCACCGGCAGCAACTGGAACGCATACAACGCGAGCAGCAGGCAGATCGCGCCGACCACGCCCGGCAGCACGCCGCCGGGGTGCATGCCCTCCATCACAAGTCCGCCGATGCCGATCAGCAGCAGGATATAGGCAACTTCCGGATTGGCGATGACGCCGAGGAACTTGCTGCGCACGCCGGGGTTGATGGCTGTAACCGACGCGCCGCGTGTGTGCAACACCCGCGTGCCCGCGGAGGTCTCGACACTGCGGCCGTCCACGTCGGCGAGCAGCGCCGGAAGATTCGGCGCGATCAGGTCCACCACGTGCAGCTTCAGCGCCTGTTGATCCGACACGCTGACTGCGTCGCGAACCGCCTTTTCCGCCCAATCCGCATTGCGCCCGCGGCGTTCCGCCAATGCCCGGATATAGGCGACGGCATCGTTGGTGACCTTGCGCATCTCGGTGCTTTCGGTCGGCGCGGGCGCGGTGTTCTGGCCGCTGCTCGATGCAGGCTTCGGGGCGCCACCGCCTGTCAACGACACCGGCGAGGCTGCGCCGATGTTGGTCGCGGGCGCCATTGCGGCAACGTGACAGGCATACATGATGTAGGTGCCCGCGCTGGCCGCGCGCGCCCCCGACGGCGCAACATAACCGATCACCGGCACCGGTGAGGCCAATATCGCCTTGATGATGTCGCGCATGGAGCTGGAAAGGCCGCCCGGCGTATCGAGTTCCAGCACGATCGCCGCTGCACGCCGCTGATCCGCCTGCGCAATGCCGTGCACCACGTAGTCGGCGCTGGCCGGGCTGATGGCGCCGTCCACGTGCAACACGATGACCTGAGAATGCGCCGCCGACGGTTCGGGTGCGGCCGCGAAGACCGCCGCCGTCCCCAGCAACGCGAACAGCCCCAAGAGCCCGAAACGCAACGTCTTCATGCCGACATCAGAACATCACCCGCGCGACTTCGCAATCGGGCCATGCTGGCCCGATCCGCGCCCGTCACATTGATCCGTGACAAGGCACGCCTCTGCAATGGGCGTAGAGTGGACACTTTGCCATTCCTGCACTGCAGAGGAACCGTCATGGACCGTCCGATGTATCCCGAATCCAGCGCCGACATAGCGCACAAACGCCGCGAGCTTGCCCCTGCCCCGCTGGAGGCCTTCCAGAACTTCAGCCGCGCCGTGTTTGCCGACGGCGCCCTGCCCACCGTCACCAAGCAACTGATCGCCGTCGCGGTCGCGCACACCACGCAGTGCCCATATTGCATCAAGGGTCATACCCGCGGCGCCCTGAAAGCCGGCGCCACGGAGCAGCAGATCATGGAAGCAATCTGGGTGGCGGCCGAAATGCGCGCGGGTGGCGCCTACGCGCATTCCGCGCTGGCGATCGACACCATGCAGCAGGTGCACGCGGCATCCCATGCCGCCTGATTGCGCGTCGCATCGGCCCCGGACTTGCCCGTGACACGGGCTCACAAGCTATACTTTCGACCTCGAAAGCGACGCGTACGCTGCTGCAGGGAACCTGAAAACATGATCCGATCGGTGCTGACCGCCTTCCTGATGGCGGGATTCGTGTGTTTCGCCTCGACCGCCTTCGCCCAGGACAACCCGACCAAGGGCAATCCGGCCCAGGGCAAGGAGGAGGTGTATACCTGCCACGGCTGCCACGGCGTCACCGGCTACATGTCGGTATATCCCGAATACCACGTGCCACGCATCGCCGGCCAGAACGAGCAATACATCATCGATGCGCTCAACGAGTACAAGAGCGGCGCTCGCAAATATCCGACCATGCACGCGCAGGCCAGCAGCCTGACGGAACAGCAGATCAGGAACATTGCAGCCTACTTGTCGAGTCTCACGCCCAAGAAACTGCACAAGAATTAGGGTCTGTTCGCTCTATGCCAAACGGCCGCGCCGCCGGCCCATTGCCCGCAGGGCAAGGAAGAGTGAGGAAGATGTATGTCGATACATAGACGAGCGATGACACAGCCATGCGGGCAATGGG
>JBOHYV010000179.1:0-5433 GCA_050738135.1 Rhodanobacteraceae bacterium
CATGGACTACGCAGGCAGCCGGCCCGAACTTTCCGCACAACGTGAACGACTGCAAGCCTATCGGAACCGCTACGGCGCCGGTCCAGCCGGATGACCGATCAGGCCCATATCTTGCATAATCCTGGATCTATACTGGGTCACCGTCCGGAGACCACGATGCGCCGATTTTCCCCAAGCCTGCCGGTCATGGCCCTGCTGTGTTGCGGGTTGTGTGCCCCGGCCTTCGCGGGGCCACCCACGCCCGCGACCCATTACCGCTGGAAGGATGCCTCGGGGGTCGTGCATTTCAGCGATACCATCCCGGCATCGGCGCTGGCAGGTGGCTACGACATCGTGAACAACGAGGGCATGGTGGTGCGCCATGTCGATCGCGAACTCACCCCGTCCGAGCGGCATGCGGCAGCTGCCGCAGCGGAACGCACCGCCACCGCCCAACGCAAGATGCAGCAACGGCGGATCGCCGATGCGCAGATGCTGTCGGCCTATCCAAGCGACAAGGATCTGGAACAGTCGCAGCAAGCCCAGTTGCAGCAAACCAAGGCCGATATCGCCACGGTCGAAACCAATCTGCGGAGCCAGGAAGATTCGCTCACCGAACTGCTTGCTCGCGCCGCGGATCTGGAGCATTCCGGCAAGCCGATCCCCGCCTACATCAACCAGCGCATCGCGGATCAGCGCACCACCGTGAACAGCGAACGCGCGGCGCTGGCGCAAAGGCGCGCCGACCTCATGAATGCCAGGGCGCGCTTTGCAACGCAGCTCGCGCACTACCGGGCACTGCGCAGCGCACTGAAAAACGATGATCCGCCGGAATCGTAGGTTCTGCCTGGCGGCTGCCTCTCAAGCCCGGTCCGCAGACGACCCGCAGGGCGAGCCACTGGAATGTGACGAGTGAGTACGGCAAGCGGAGCGTAAGCGCAGGGCGAATCCAATCCACCACCCCACGATTGGTCGGCGGTGCAATCCCACCCCGGCCGACGGGCGCAGCAGCCTGTCCAGGGGTGTCTAGGCAGCCGAACGCTGCGATTGGATGTGCCCGGAAAGCTCGCGCAGTGAACTGAATACGCGGCTGTTGTCGGGATTGTCCGAGCGCAGCTGGACGCCATAGTGCCTGGATACCGCAAGCGCAAGTTCCAGTGCGTCGATCGAGTCGAGCCCCAGCTCGCCATCGAACAACGGCGCTTCCGGATCGATGCTCTCGGGGCCGATGCTTTCGAGATTGAGGCTCTCGACGATCAGGCTTGCCAATTCCCGCTCCGCAGGGGTCTGCTGGGTCATGCTCCGTGGCTCCACACCCTCATCGAATCAACCGTTTAGTGTAACATGGTTGGTTCAATCCAGGACGCGGCCCGGCATGCACCACCCGACACGGCACGACGACATGGGCCCGGCAGCATGAGCGGTCCTGCCTTGCGCGTCGCGTATTGCAGGGAACCTGCGAGGGCGCTTCTGGACCGGCCGGATACGCTCGCCGTTTTCAGCTTCGGAGAGGCCGGAGACGACGCGACGGACCCCCGCCATCTGCGGATACCACTGCCGCCGCTTGCGCCCGGGACTCCACGCGAATCCTGGAGCACAGGCGTTCCCGTCACCACCGGCTCCTCGGGCGCGTTGCGTTGGGCGGTCGGCGGCGGCTGGCGGTTTGTTGCGGTTGAAATCGACGAGGCGGAACGGGGCATCGAAGCCGCCAGCAAGCATGCTTATGGGCTTTTGCTCACGCACGTCGCCGCTTCGCCGGAACCGCATCTGCTGAGGATCTGGAACTACCTTGATGCCATCAACGCGGGGGAGGGGGACAATGAGCGCTATCGCCTGTTCTGCAGCGGCCGCGCATGCAGCCTCGCCGCGTACGGGATCACCCGTTATCCCGCGGCCACCGCGATCGGCCACCACGGGCCGCGCGGCCTGCTGCAGGTGTACGCGTTGTGCAGCACGGAATCCGGGC
Source organism: Rhodanobacteraceae bacterium (assembly GCA_050738135.1). GTDB lineage: Bacteria > Pseudomonadota > Gammaproteobacteria > Xanthomonadales > Rhodanobacteraceae > 66-474. The sequence goes on from JBOHYV010000179.1 coordinate 1,946, forward strand.
GTGCGCTGGAAAATCCGCGACAGGTCAGTGCGTGGAAGTATCCACGACAATACGGTCCCACCGCGCCCAATTTCGCACGGGCGATGCGGCTGCCGAACGGAACGCTCGCGATTTCCGGCACGGCTGCGGTGATCGGTTACAGCTCCCGCCACGTCGACGACATCAGCAGCCAGGCCGATGAAGCTTTCACCAATCTCGACACGTTGCTGGAACACGCCGGGACGCCTGCATTCGATGCGCACTCTCCGCTGAAGGTTTATGTGCGCCGTCCGCAGGATGTCGATGCAGTGCGACTTTCGCTCACACGTCATCTCGACCCGAGCGTACCGTGCGTGTTGCTGCACGGCGACATCTGCCGCCGGGAATTATTGCTCGAGATCGATGGCTGGCAGTTTGGAAACTCCGGATAGCGCAAAACCGGGGTCAGAGTGCAATTTCGGGGCCGCCTAAGGAGGAGCACGGGCGGTTCTGAAATTGCACTCTGACCCCGGTTTTGCGACAGCGCTTTCTAATTTTCCTTCTGCGGCCGCTGCCAGTCCTTGACCGTGGTTTGCCGGCCACGCGCGAGGGTGAGCTTGCCAGCCGGCGCGTCAGCAGCGATGGTTGACCCCGCGCCGACGGTGGCATTGTCGCCCACCCGCACCGGTGCAACCAGCGAGGTATTGGAGCCGATGAAGGCACCGTCACCGATTTCGGTCACGTGCTTGTTGACGCCGTCGTAGTTGCAGGTGATGGTGCCCGCGCCGATGTTGACCCCGGCGCCGATCCTGGCATCGCCGAGATAGGTGAGGTGATTGGCCTTGCTGCCTTCGCCCAGCTTGGCCTTCTTGGTCTCGACGAAGTTGCCCACATGCACGCCCGCCGCAAGTTCGGTGCCGGGCCGCAGCCGCGAAAACGGGCCGATCCGGCAGGCGCCGTAGGTGGTCACGCCTTCCAGGTCGCAATGGGCCAGCACTTCGGTGCCGGCGGCGAGATTGACGTTGCGCAGACGACAGAACGGCCCGATCTTCACACCGTCGCCAAAGGTGACGCCATCTTCCAGGATCACGTCGACGTCGATCTCGACATCGCGACCGTGACTGAAATGGCCGCGCAGGTCAAAGCGCGCGGGATCGGCGATCCTGACACCCGCCAGCATCAGTCGCCGGGCATCGCGTTGGCGCAAATACGCCGCCAGTTCGGCAAGGTCCGCGGCATCATTGGCGCCGAACGCCTCGACCGGATCGGCCGTCATCACCACGTCCGCCGGCGAACCGTCTTCCGCGGCCTGCGCGAATACACCGGTGAGAAAGAGTTCCCCCAGCGGGCCGTCGGGTGCGAGCCGATCGACCCAGCGTCGCAACTGCGGCGACTCTGCGAACGTCACACCGGTGTTGACGGTGCGCACGTCGCGATGCGCCTGATCCACGTCCTTGTCCTCGACGATCGCGCGAACCCGCCCAAGCCCATCGCGCAGCACCCGCCCGTAGCCGGATGGATCGTCCAGCTCGGCCGCCAGCACCGCGAGTTCGGCGTGGGTGCGCACCAACTCGGCAAGCGTTTCCGCGCGCAACAGCGGCACGTCGCCGTACAGCACCAGGATCCGGGCGGGATCGGGGATGTCGTGCAGGGCCAGTCGCACCGCGTGACCGGTGCCGCGTTGTTCGGACTGGTGCACCCAGCGGATGTCGGCGTCGCGTGCGAACGCGCTGCGCACCTGCTCGCCGTGGTGACCGTACACCACGTGCAAGCCTTGCGGGCGCAGTACACGCGCAGTATCCAGAACATGCGCCAGCATCGGCCTGCCCGCCAGCGGCAACAACACCTTGGGCAGCAGCGACTTCATGCGCCTGCCCTCGCCGGCGGCGAGGACGATCACGTGCAGAGGGTCGGACATGATCCAGTCTCCTGTCGATCCGGCAACATTGGCGCAACGCGCGCCCTGCGGCAAGTGACGAATGACCCGTGTCCCCGGCGGCGCCGGCACAGATCAGCGGCACCCTGATCGGCCTGCCCGCCCCGCTGCCGGAACTCCTCGAAGCGGCGATCTGCGCGTCCGATTCATGGCCCTTGGGCGCCCTGGGCGGGCGAGTTCGCGCCCACCTGGCACGAGAAGCGCAGGCAAGGTCCGGCGACAGGAAGGCGCCGAACCCGTCATGCAGGCGGTTGCTTTCCCCGAAAGAAACGTAACCCCGCGCGCGTGGGATGCACCCGGAATCAAGACAGGGGCGTGACGCTGCGCCGCGCGCAAAGCGGACCCCTCATCCGGCGCTGCGCGCAAGAACAAGAGCAGCGCTTGCGCCCTTCTCCCGGAGGGAGAAGGAACCACCGGTCAATGCTGCAGGTTGCGGCGCAGCCGCTCCAGCGCCTGCAATTGGGCAACAGCCTGGGTGAGCTGCTCCTGGGCTTGCTCAACGGTCCTGGCGTCACCACGGTTTTCAAGCACGCGCTCGGCTTCTTCCTTGGCACGCTTGGCCGAGGCTTCGTCGATTTCGTCGGCGCGCAGCGCGGTATCGGCCAATACGGTCACCACGTTCGGCTGCACCTCCAGGATGCCGCCGGAAACGTAGTACGACTGCCGCTTGCCGTCCTCGCCGATCACCTCGACCTGGCCCGGCTTCAAGCGCGTCAACAGTGGCTCGTGGCGAGGCGCGATGCCGAGCTCACCGGCTTCGCCGCTGGCAATGACCAAGGTGGCGTCGCCATGGAATATCTCGGCTTCGGCACTGACGATGTCGCAATGGATGGTGGTCATGCGGTTCTCGCTTGGTTGCCGTCATTCCGGCGCAAACCGGAATTCATTCGCTTGCCCGAAAACACATCAAGATGGATTCCAGGTTCCATCGCCGATGAAGCCGGCGATGGCCCCGGAATGACGATGAGGTTGTTACGCTCTCCCGAGTCCCGAGTCCCGAGTCCCGGCTTTCCTCACGCCGCCTTCTTCTCGGACGCGCTCATCGCCTCGCCCTTCTTGAAGGCATCGTCGATGCCGCCGACCATGTAGAACGCCTGCTCGGGCAGGTGATCCACTTCGCCGTCCACGATCATCTTGAATGCCCGGATGGTCTCCTTGAGCGGCACGTACTTGCCGGGCGCGCCGGTGAACACCTCGGCAACGTGGAATGGTTGCGAGAAGAAACGTTCGCACTTGCGCGCGCGATACACGGCTTGCTTGTCCTCCCCGGACAGCTCGTCCATGCCAAGGATCGCGATGATGTCCTTCAATTCCTTGTAGCGCTGCAACGTGCTCTGCACCTTGCGCGCAACGTCGTAGTGTTCCTGCCCGATCACGTTGGGATCGAGCTGGCGCGAAGTCGAAGCCAGCGGATCGACCGCAGGGTAGATGCCGAGACTTGCGATGTCACGCGACAGTGCCACCGTAGAGTCCAGATGCGCGAAGGTGGTAGCGGGCGACGGATCGGTGTAGTCATCGGCCGGCACGTAGACCGCCTGGATCGAGGTGATCGAACCGGTCCGGGTGGAGGTGATGCGCTCCTGCAGGCGCCCCA
>JBOHYV010000180.1:0-5425 GCA_050738135.1 Rhodanobacteraceae bacterium
TCCGCCTGCGGGCGGGCGCATCGCGTCGGTTGCGGGCATCCCGGGCAACTATTCGACGTACTATCTGGGCGCGGCGTCGGGGGGCCTGTGGAAGTCCACCGATGGCGGGCACACCTTCCTGCCGATTTTTGACGATCAGGACACCGCCGCGATCGGCGCGATCGCGGTCGCGCGTTCCGATTCCAGGACTGTTTGGGTCGGTACCGGCGAACCGTGGTTCATACGCCCCAGCGACATCTGGGGCGATGGTGTGTACAAGTCCACCGACGCCGGGAAGACGTGGCAGCACATGGGTCTGGTCAACACCGGCCGCATCGCGCGCATCATCATCAACCCCGGAAACCCGAACAACGTACTGGTGTGCGCCGAGGGACGCGGCAACAGCCCGCAGCAGGAGCGCGGCATTTACCGCACCACCGACGGCGGCAAAACCTGGAAACGCACGTTGTTCGTCAACGCGCACACCGGTTGCAGCGGGCTCAGCATCGATCCCGGCAATCCCGACGTCGTGCTGGCGGGCATGTGGCAGGTGACGGGGCGCACCTGGGCCGAAGACAGCGGCGGGCCGGGCAGCGGCGTCTATATTTCGCACGACAACGGGCGCACCTGGAAGCACCTGACCCACGGATTGCCGACATCTCCGCTAGGCAAGATCGACGTCACCATCGCGCCGTCCAACCCGCAGCGCATGTACGCGCTCATCCAGACCAGGGACCAGGGCTCCGTTTGGCGCAGCGACGATGGCGGCGCCGGCTGGAAGGTCGTGAGCCACGACCGCAACCTCATCATGCGCGCCGGTTACTACATCTTCATCGAAGCCAATCCCAAGGACGCGAACGGCGTGCTGGTGTTGAACAGCGGCGATCATTATTCCAGCGACGGCGGCCTGACTTTTTCCGGTGAAGGCGGCGAGAAGGTCAAATCGTTGGGTCCCGCTTCCTGCGGCGACTGCCACGACGGCTGGATCGATCCGACCAATCCCGCCCACTACGTATTGACCGACGACGGCGGCGCACAAATCGCCACGGGCGCCGGCACTGCGCTCACCGTTGCGTTGCCGAACGGGCAGATCTACCACATCGCGAGCGACAACCAGGTTCCGTACTGGATTTACGGCAACCGTCAGGACGACGGTGCCTGGCGCCTGTCCAGCGACATTTCGCAACCCAGCGGCAATGGTCTGTTGCCTGAAAACGAATTCATGCCACGGGGGAAGTCCTTCGGCGGGTTCTACTCCGGGCATCGCGGCAAGACCAAAATCAACAAGACATTGCTTGCAAAATATCCCAAGGCCGCGCCGCCGCCGAAAGGCTGGGCGCTGGGGGCCAATGGCGAACACAACAGCCCGCCCAGTCGAAGCGGTTTCGAGGGGCCCAACGAGCGGCTACCCACGTACCAATATTTTCCGAATGCCTGTGAATCGGGATTCACGATTCCAAGTCCCGATGACCCGAACATCGTCTGGTCTTCGTGCTATGCCAACAATCTCTACCGCTTCGACCTGACGCAAGGCACCCCGCATGCAGTGTCGCCCTCGCAGATCGCACTGGATTCGCCACCCAACCAGACGAAGTACCGCTGCCACTGGACTCCGCCCCTGGTGATCGATCCTTTTGATCCCCGCAACGTCTACTTCGGCTGCCAGATGGTGCTGCGCACCAGCGATGCCGGACATTCATGGATCGAATTCAGCCCCGATCTTTCGACCCGCGATCCTTCGCGCATCGTGCCCAGCGGCGGCCTCATGCAGGACAACCTCGGTCAGTATTACGGCGAGGTGGTCTGGTCGATGGCGTTCTCGCCCATCGTGAAGGGCCTGCTGTGGGCCGGCACCAATGACGGCAAGCTTTGGTACACCAAGAATGCGGAGTCGCAACAGGCGCCACAGTGGATCGACGTCACCGCCAACCTGCACCTGCCACCGTGGGGCGAAATCAACCAGATCGCACCGTCGCATTTCCATCCGGGCACGGTGTACATCGCGGTGGATTCCCGCTGGGCGGGAGAGGGCAACGACAAGCCGTACATCCTCATGACCACGGACTACGGCAAGACCTGGGAAAACATCGATGGCGATCTGCCTGCCAGCAATCCGCTTGACTACACGCTCTCGATTGCCGAAAACCCGAATCGCGAAGGCATGCTGTTCGCCGGCACCGGCCACGCTTTCTATTACACCCTCGACAACGGCAAGCATTGGGTTCACTTCAACAAGGGCCTGCCGCCGTCACCGGTTACCTGGATCAACATCGAGCCGCGCATGCACGACGTGGACGTGTCCACCTACGGGCGCGGCGATTACATCCTGCCCGACATTGCGACCTTCGAGCAGACCGGCAGCACGCAGCAGCCCGACGGCGGGGCCCCCCGGTTGTTCAAGCCCGGCCCGGTATTCCGCAAAGCGCGCAGCGCCTATCCCACGCCAGCCCAGCCGGCACGGCCGCAATTCCAGTTCTATCTCGCCGGTACACCCAAAAAACCCGTGCAGCTGCAAATCCTGGATGGCCAGGGAAAGGTGATCCGCACCGAGAAGCTGGACGCACACCAGGGACTGAATGGCGCGTATTGGGATCTGTTCTACGACGTGCCTACCGACGTGAAGCTGCGGACGACGCCGCCCGAAAATCCGTACATCTGGAGCGAGCCGCGTTATCAAGGCAAGAAATACCGCACGATCATCCACTGGGGCGTCGACGCGCATACCGGCACGCCCATTGCGGCGCCGGGCGATTATCAGGTGCGGCTCGTGGTGGCCGGAAAGTCCTGGACCCAGCCGTTCAAGGTCCTGAAGGATCCGAAGATTGCCGCAAGCGATACGGTGCTCGAGGATTCGACCGCGTTGCAAGTTCAAATCGCCGATGCCATCACCGAAACCTCGGACATGGTCAACGCCATGGAGAAATGGCGCAAACAAATCCAGGACGAGCTCAAGACGCATGCCTCGGGTTCCACGGCCACTGCGCTCGAGCAACTCAACGGGCAGATATTGGAAGCTGAAAACCAGCTGGTCAGTCCTGAGGCGCGCCTCAGCGACGACAAGCAATATTCCACGCGCTACAAGGTTTACTGGAATCTGCGGTGGCTGGGCGGCCAAGTCGGCCAGGGCGCGCAAAATGCGGCGGGCGGATCCGATTACGAGCCGACGGTGGCCCAGCGCCGAACCTTCACGAAGCTGCAAGGCCAGATCGCGCATGCCCAAACCGGATTTGAAAGCCTCAAATCGAGCGTGTTGCCCGCCTTCAACAGCAACATGAAGAGCACCGGGGTGACGATCAATCCGGGCGGGTGACACGTCCGGATGCGCGCGGCCGGGACTCGAGGTGCGTACGGGGCTGCGCGCAGCCGCCGATCCGGATCGCTCGGCGACGTGGTGTCGCGCAGGAACTATCAATATGTAGTAAACTAATCGAAAGCTTTACAGAGGAACCTTGCCATGCCTGCCTCGCCGCACAAGATCGCCGAAGCTTTACCGCGCTATTCCGTGCAGGCGGAGACCGTGAGCGGTCCGGGCTTGCGCGCGTTTTTCAACCTCGCGGAGCGCTGGAAACTACGCGTGTCCGAGCAGCGCAAGTTGCTGGGCGACCCACCGGAATCGACCTTCTACAAGTGGAAGCGCGAACGCGATGGTGCGTTGTCGCACGACACGCTGGAACGCATCAGTTATCTGCTCGGCATCTTCAAGGCGTTGGCGATCCTGTTCCCGCAACCCGACCGTGCCGACGCGTGGCTGCGCAAGCCTAACAGCGCGCCGACTTTCGGGGGCAAGAGCGCGCTGGAACGCATGTTGTCGGGCAACGTCGCCGACCTGTTCGTGGTGCGGCAGTACCTGGACGCACAACGCGGGTGACAAGGCGCGCCCGTCATTGGAAGCCCGTCATTCCGGGGCCATTGTCGGCCTTGTCGACAATGGAACCCGGAATCCAGCTTTGGATTCTTTCGGTCAGCGGCAAAAGCTGGATTCCGGGTTCGACCGGCGGTGAAGCTGCAGGTCGCCCCGGAATGACGAGAAAGGGTTTTCGCGCCCGATGAAGCAGGCGGCGTCGTTCGGAATGACGAGAAAGGGTTTTCGCGCCCGATGAAGCAGGCGGCGTCCTTCGGAATGACGAGAAAGGGTTTTCGCGCCCGGTGAAGCAGGGGGCGTCCTTCGGAATGACGAGAAAGGGTTTTCGCGCCCGATGAAGCAGGCGGCGTCGTTCGGAATGACGACAACGGGCGGATTTCCGTAGTCGCGGACTGAGAGAAACCACACGCCGATACTTCCGCGATGCCGCAAGCCAACCCGCCCCTCCACCGCATCCGCTGGCAACGCGCGTATCGCATCGTGCTCAGCCGGTTCCCACCGGTCGGTGTGTTCGACGCGATCGCCGATCCCAAGGATCTGGATGCGCTGTACCAGATCGAAGCGCTGACGAATCCACGCTTGCGCGAGGAGTGGGGCGAGCTTGCGAACGTGCCGAAGGAACATCGCGTCAGCGGACCGGGCAGCACGCCGCTGATGGCGGCGTTCACGCACGTCAATCCCGAGGGCAGCCGGTTTTCCGACGGCAGCTACGGTGTGCTGTACCTCGCGCACGAACTCGACACCGCGGTCGAGGAAACCGTATTTCACCGTGAGCAGTTCCTTGCGGCGACGCACGAGCCGTCCATCGACATCACGATGCGCTGCTACGTTACGGGCGTGCACGGCACGTTGCACGACATCCGTGGTGGCTGGAAAGCCGAACACGATCCCGACAGCTACGCCGCCTCGCGCAAGTTCGGGGCCGAATTGCGCGCGGAAGATTGCAACGGCATCGCCTACGACAGCGTGCGTCGCAAGGGTGGCGAATGCGCCGCGCTGTTCCATCCCGACCTCGCTTCACCGTGCGTGCAGGGCAAACACCTGATCTACCGGTGGGATGGCGAGAAGATTGCGCAGGTATTGGAAGTCAGCGCCGTGAAGCGGAAGGCGTAGCCCGGATGAAGCGAAGCGGGATCCGGGGAGGTGCGCTGTGCGACAGCCCCGGATTCCGTCACAAGGCGACTCCATCCGGGCTACTTGTCGGATGGCAAAACGATCGCGCGGAAATCGTAGCCCGGATGAAGCGAAGCGGGATCGGGGGAGGTGCGCGTTGCCGAAATTCGACGCCCATCGGGAACCCCGGGTTCCGTCACAAGGCGACTCCATCCGGGCTACTTGTCGGATGGCAAAACGATCGCGTGGAAATCGTAGCCCGGATGAAGCGAAGCGGAATCCGGGGGAGGTGCACGTTGCCGAAATTCGATGCTCATCGGCAACCCCGGATTTCGTCACAAGGCGACTCGATCCGGGCTACTTGTCGGATGGCAAAACGATCGCGCGGAAATCGTAGCCCGGATGAAGCGAAGCGGGATCGGGGGAGGTGCGCGTTGCCGAAATTCGACGCCCATCGGGAACCCCGGATTC
>JBOHYV010000181.1:0-5412 GCA_050738135.1 Rhodanobacteraceae bacterium
GCTGGCCGGCGGTTTCCGGCGCGCACGTTCGATATCCGATGCCTGCAGTCGCCCTACCAGCGTACTTACGATCCTTCGTACGATCTGGTCCTGCACCGTGAAGATCTGGTCAAGCTCACTGTCGAATTTTTCGGCCCAGAGGTGGCAACCGGTCGCAGCATTGATGAGCTGGGTGGTGATGCGAAGGCGTTCACCCATTCGCCGGACGCTGCCTTCGACGATGAAACGCACATCCAGGTCGCGCGCGACCTGCTTCACATCCAAGGCAGCGCTGCGATAGCGGAACGAGGCCGAGCGCGATCTCACTGCGAGCAGCCGCCAGCGCGACAGCTCGGTAATGATGTCCTCGCTGATGCCGTCGCTGAAATACACCTGCTCTGCGTCACCGCCAAGATTGGTGAACGGCAGGACGCAAATCGTGATTCGTTCCGTACCCGCGCCAGGCGCCGGCCGTTCCGGCGCAGCCGCCGCCCTGGCGGAGTGCTCAATAACCTCCACGCGATAATGACCTTTCGGCATGGTGATCCGGATAGGGTCGTCGCGACCTTCGTTCTTGTAGTAGCTGGCCAGGCGCGTGCGCAAGTTGCGCGCGTGCACGCGCACGATCGTGTCCACACCAGGGTCGAATGTCTCGCCGCGGTGGAACACGTCCATCCCGATCGTGTACTCCTTGGGCGGATTTTCATGTCCGTCAATGCCGTACTCGACGACATAACGGAGGAAGCGACTTAGAATCGGCGCGTTGGAGAACGAGCCGCTTGCGAGGATACGCTCCAATTGCGCCCTCACCGTTTCGGCGTCAGGATCACCGGCATTCGACACGCTACGGCCCACGGTCGCGCTCTCCGGGCAAGCGTCGATCATACGCTCGGTGACCGTCCGCGACGCCCTGGCGCGCGGCGAGTCCGCCCAGCCTGCCCGACGTGGTCATCCTGCAGGACAAGCTCACCGTCGGGATACTGATCGCGCATGAAGTCCATGAATGCGCGCACCTTGGCGCTGGGCAGGCGGCGCGAGGTGTGCAGGGCCCAAAGCTCGACCGTCTTGCCCGTGGTTCCCCATGGCACCAGTTCACCGCTTGCAAGGTTTGACCCGATGATGGATCGCGGCAGCAACGCGACGCCGACACCGGCCAGCGCGGCATCGCGTACGATCAGCAATGACGAGGCGCGCATCACCGGCTGCGGATCGATCACAAGACGGCTGCGGTCGATGGGCCAAGGCCCGCTGGCGTAGGAAGACAACACCACCGCTGGAAGCGGAACAGGTTGTCCCGCCTTGCCTGCCCTTGGCTTTTTGATCGAGGGCGCGGCGGCGATGACCAGCCTGTCCCTGGCAAAGCAGCGGCCCACCAGCGTGCTGTCCTCGCGCGGGTTGACGCGGATGGCCACGTCGAAGTGTTCCTCGATCAGGTCGACGGCGCGATCTTGCGCGACCACGTCCAGTTGGACATCCGGACAAGCCGCCAGGAACCGGGCACCAAGCCGGCCGAATGCGAGTTGGGAAAACAGCAACGGTGCGGCAATGCGCAAGCGGCCGCGCGGCGTGGCAAGTCCTTCGCGCGCCGCGGTCACGGCCTCCCCGACTTCGCGCATCGGATCTTCGGCACGCGCCAGCAGTGTGTGCCCGGCCTCGGTCAGGATGAGCCGGTTCGAACCGCGTTCGAGCAGCCGCACGCCCAGCGCCTCTTCCAGGTCCGCGATGCGGCGTGACAGCGTGGCCTTGGACCGGCCGCTCGCGCGGCTGGCTTTGCCCAGGCCGCCATGGGCTGCCACCAGCAGGAAGTCCTCGAGGGCGTTGAGATTCATGTGTTTCGATAATGAGACAACATGTCCACATATTAACGTCTATGTTTTGTTTGTGGAACTGCCTATCTTTACGGTACGCAAGCAATCGCAAGGAGAAACCGGCATGAATCCGCAACTGTTCAACCCTGTTCGCATCGGACGCTACACGCTTCCCAACCGCCTGGTCATGGCGCCGATGACCCGTTCGCGCGCCCGGTTCGACGGCACCCCCGGCGATCTGGCGGCACCGTACTACGCCCAGCGCGCCAGCATCGGTCTCATCATCACAGAAGGAACCCAGCCGTCGGAAGACGGACAGGGCTACCTAACGACGCCCGGTATTTATACGGATGCACACGTCGCCGGCTGGAGAAAGATCACGAGCGCCGTGCACGGCAAGGGCGGCCGCATTTTCATCCAACTCATGCACGCCGGGCGCATGTCGCACCCGGACAACACACCGCATCACCGTCCGGGCGTCGCCCCGTCGGCCATTGCACCGGGCGCGCCGATGTTCACGGCCAAGGGCATGCAGGAGATCCCCGTGCCGCGAGCCGTGACCGCTGTGGAAATTCACCAGACGGTCGCGGACTTCCGTATTGCGGCCCGCCGCGCGATCGAAGCAGGCGCGGACGGCGTTGAAATCCATGGCGCCAACGCGTATTTGGTCCATCAATTCCTCGCGCCGAGCGCCAACACGCGCACGGACGGGTACGGTGGATCGATCCAGAACCGCGCCCGCTTTGCCATCGAGGTTGCCACGGCGGTCGCCGCGGAAATCGGCGCAGAGCGCACGGCGATCCGGTTATCACCGGGCATGACCCTTTGGGGTATCGATGAGGGCGTCGAGGGGCCGGACCTCTACCGCCATTTGATCGGCGAACTCGACGCCCTGGGCCTCGCCTACCTGCACATTGCACACCAGGGCGATGAAGTGCTGCTGGCTGACCTGCGCAAGTTGTGGAAAGGAACGCTGATACTCAACCGGGCAGGCCGACCGCGCGACCAAATTGGCGCCGACGTGGCTGCCGGGCTGGCCGACCTGGAGTCGTACGGCCAGTTGGTGCTTGCCAATCCGGATTTCGTCGCACGGCTGCAGGCCGGCGCGCCCATGAACGCCGCCGACCGCAGCACCTTCTTCGGCGGCGCGGCGCAGGGATATACCGATTATCCCTTCCTGGCCCAGGCCGCCGCCGCGTAGGACTGCTGCGAGGATGAAGGCATTGGGATCACCCGGATCGACTTCAACTATCCATGGTTTCGTACAGCTCGTACGGATCGTGACTTTGCTGGCCGGGGCGGTCCAAGCCAAACTGCCAGGCTCAGGAAATTCGGGGTTGCTCGATTCCATTGGCGGGCTTTGGCGACGGGCATCGGGTCGGTGAAGTTCAGCCATGCTTTGCAAGGAGGGCTTCGACGCGCGGGCGGGCCGCGGCAGCGGCAGCTTCGTCGAGGAAGGCCAGGCGCGTGCGACGCGCGAGCACGTCGTCGGCCGTGAGTGCCATTTCGTGACACTTGGCCCAGGTGACTTCGGCTTCGATGTACGGATAGTCTTCGGCGAGGCGCATGCTGCCGTCGCTGCCTGCTTCGGCCAGGACGCGAATCGCCAATCCACCATGGGCATGGGCGAGGTGGTCGGCAATGTCCCGATCGAGGTGATATTGAGTTGCCAGTTGGTCCGCCAGTTGCGCGTCGAATCCTTCGGCGCCCATCAACGCCAGCGTGCGCGTATGGCATTCGCGGGACGGCGCGAGCCCGGCGGTTTCGATCACGCGATCCACGGTTTCTTCGGCCATCAGCCGGTAGGTGGTCCACTTGCCGCCGGCAATCGTGATCAGGCCCTTCGGTCCGACCTCGACGTGGTGTTCGCGCACGATGTTGGCGGTGCTGGCGGCGTGCTCCGCGATCAATGGCCGCAGGCCGGCCCAGCTTGCGCGTAAATCGTCGCGGGTGGGCGCAGGTTGCAGCCATTTGCCGAGTTGCCGGAGCAGATAATCCACTTCGTCATCGCTCGGCGCGGGCGCGAACGACGGATCCGCTGCAACATCGGTGGTGCCGGCGATGGTGCGGCCTTGCCACGGCAGCAGGAACAACACCCGGCCGTCGGAGGTTTTGGGAATAAGCAAGCCGTCACCGACGGGCGCCCAGCACGCATCGAGCGCAAGGTGGGTTCCGCGGCTGGGCTCAAGCAGCGGTTCGGCGCCTGGATTTTCGAGTCGCCTGACCGCGTCGCAGCCGGGACCGGTCGCGTTGACGACCGTACGCGCGTGGATTTCGAACCGATGACCGTCGAGCCGGTCGCGGACGTTTGCGCCGCACAACTTGCCGTCTTCTTCCGGCAACGCTTCGGTTTCGACGCGGTTGGCGACTGCCGCACCTTCGCGCGCGGCGGTGGCGATCAAGGCAATCGCCATTCGCGCATCATCGAACTGGCCGTCGTAGTAGACAACGCCGCCCTTGAGGCGACGTGAACGCAGGCGCGGGAAGGCTCGGAGCATTTCGGCGCGCGCGACGAAACGGCTGCGCCCGATCGCGGCGTCGCCGGCGGCGCGGTCGTACAACCACAAGCCGATCCGGTAAAACCAGGCGCCGGGCCACGAATACGCGGGCACCACGGTGCGCAGCGGACGCACGAGGTGCGGCGCGATCTTCAGCAGGATCGCGCGCTCGGCCAGCGCTTCACGCACGAGGTGAAACTGCGCGCGGTCCAGTTGCATCACCGCGGCATCGAGGTATCGCACGCCGCCGTGCACCAGTTTGGTCGAACGGCTGGACGTGCCGCTTGCGAAATCATCGCGCTCGACGAGCGCCACCGACAGGCCGCGGCTCGCCGCATCCAGCGCGACGCCGGCGCCGGTCGCGCCACCGCCGATCACCAATACATCGAACCGCTCGCGTTCGAGACGGGTGAGGTTTTGCGCACGGTCCATTCCGTTCATTCGTCCGCGTCGGTCGCCCAGCCGCGTGCCCGTTCGCAGGCGCGCTGCCATTGCCGATAGCGCCGGTCGCGCAGGTCGCAAGCGAGATCGGATTCGAAGCGTTCGCCCGTCTGCCACCAGTCATCGAGCGCACGCGCATCGAGCGCGTGGGAACCTGCCGCGGCCAGCATCGCCGCGCCCATCGCGGTCGTTTCGGTGATGCGCGGACGCAGGATCGGCACGCCCAGCAGGTCGGCCTGGATCTGCAGCAGCAGGTTGTCGGTGGCGGCGCCGCCATCCACGCGCAGTTCGTCGATCGGCGCGGCGAGCGCCGCCTGCATCGCTTCGACCACATCGCGGGTGCGGAAAGCGATCGCCTCCAGTGCAGCGCGTGCAAGATGCGCGCCGCGGGTGCCGCGGGTGAGACCGAGGATCGTGCCGCGCGCCGCGGGATCCCAGAACGGCGCGCCCAAGCCGGTCAGCGCGGGCACGATGGTGACGCCGCCGCTGTCCGGAACCTGCCGCGCCAACGCCTCGATGGCTTCGGAACGGTCGATCAGATGCAGGCCATCACGCAACCATTGCACCAGCGCGCCGGCCACGAATATGGAACCCTCCAGACCATACGCCTGCCCTTCGCCCGTGAGACTGCATACTGGGCCGGCGATCAGCCCTTCGGCATCCAGCCGCTGCGGGCCGGTGTGCAT
>JBOHYV010000182.1:0-5408 GCA_050738135.1 Rhodanobacteraceae bacterium
CAGCCGGACTGCGGTTTTACCATACCCATGTGCGCGCCGGCGCCGATCTCGGGCGCGGGCTTTATACCGGCCAGGCCGGACCTGTTTACATCGAGCCGAAGCGCGATCCGGGCGCGTACGATCGCGAGGTGTTCCTGACGCTGAAGGAATTTCAGCCCTACCTCAACCGTATGGACGATGACGTGCCGTTCATGGCCCCTGAAGGCATGCAGCTTCCGCTGGTGACCATCGCCGCGCACTCCGATCCCGACGCGGGCAAGGTGCCACCGGGTTACGAACTGGCTTGGGAATCGTTTGCGATCAACGGCAAGATGCTCGGCCACGGCGAGCCTATACGCGTGAAGCGCGGCGAACGCATCATGCTGCATGTGATCAACGCCAGCGCCACCGAAAATCGCAGCCTCGCGCTGCCCGGCCACACTTTCAGGGTGATCGCGCTGGACGGCAACCCGGTGCCGCACCCGGCCGAAGTGCCGGTACTGTGGCTGGGCACCGCCGAACGCGTTTCCGCCATCGTCGAAATGGACCACCCCGGCGTGTGGGTGCTGGGTGATACCGTCGACGCGGACCGCGAGGGCGGCATGGGCATCGTGGTCGAATACGCGAACGCAACGGGCACGCCGCGATGGCAGGCGCCGCCCGCGTTCAAATGGGACTACCGGTTGTTCGCCGATCCCAAGCGCAAACCGCCGAAGCCCGACGAGATCATCGACATGCTGATCACCGCAAGCCAGAGCGCGGCGAACGGTTTCGACCGGTACGCCATCGATGGCGTACCGTACGACTGGAAAACCATGCCGGTGACGCGCAAGCTGAAGCAGGGCCGCCGTTATCGGCTGCGCTTTCGCAACGCCAGCGGCGACATCCATCCCCTGCACCTGCACCGCCACACGTTCGAAATCACCAGCATCCACGGCCACCCGACGGCGGGCTTGATGAAAGACGTGGTGCTGGTGCCACCCTTCCAGACCACCGAAGTCGATTTCACTGCGGACTTGCCGGGACTCACCCTCTTCCATTGCCACATGCAGAATCACATGGACTTCGGCTTCATGGCGCTGTTCGAGACCGTCTGACCGGCAACTGAACCATGCCGTCCCCGCTACACGTTCCGATTACACGAGGGCACGTAAGATCCGGTGCTCCACGGCAGATTTCGAATGGAGACAGCGATGAACAAGTTGGTCGGCATCACCGGTGTGCTGGCGGGTGGACTGGCGTTCGCCGCCTTCGCGCAGGCCCCGTCCGCGAAGGGCGAAATCAGCACCGCGCACGCCCACGCGATGATGGCGAAAAGCGCCAATACCGTCGCCATGTCGCACACCCACCTGCATCACGTCATCAATTGTCTGGTCGGCCCGCGTGGCCAAGGCTTTGATGCCGCCGCAGGCGATCCCTGCAAGGGCAAGGGCAACGGCGCGTTGCCCGATTCGGCGAGCAATCACGCGTTGCACGGCAAGCTGCAAAGCGCGCTGCACGATGCGCAAGCCGGGCTGAAATCCGATTCGCTGGCGACGGTTCAGCGGGACGCCGGCAAGGCCGCCGCCGTTTTGCAGGCAACCTCGACGCAGTAAGCTGGCGATGGCTGCGGCCGGCAACCCGCGCCACGGACAAAATCATGCGGCCACAGCCTGCGCCGCGGCTGGCCGGATGACCTGCATCAATCATCCATGTGCCGGCATGTTGGAAACTGCGTTCCCCACTACTGGACGCCCGCCGCCATGGCAGTTCGGCATTCCGGCCTTTCGGACAACATTCTCGACGCGATCGGCGACACGCCGCTGCTGGAAATCGACGGCGTGTTCGCCAAGTGCGAATACCTGAACCCGTCGGGATCGATCAAGGCCCGCATCGCGAAATACATCGTCGAACGCGCCGAGCAAACCGGCGCGCTCAAGCCGGGCGACACCATCGTCGAGGCCACCAGCGGCAACACCGGCAATGCGTTCTCGATGGTGGCCGCGGTGAAAGGTTACCGGATGCTCGTGGTGATGCCCGAGGGCCTGTCCAGCGAACGCGTCGCGATTTCGCGCGCCTACGGCGCCGAGGTGCTGTTCTGTGGAACCTTCCACGTCAACGACGCACTGGAACGCGCACGCGAACTCGGCCGCAAGCCGGGTTTCTTTTTCCCGGGGCAGTTCGAGAACGAATGGAACGTGGACGAGAATCGCGAGCTGCTCGGCCCGGAAATTCTCGCGCAACTGCCGGAAGGCCGCGTGCCCGACGCGTTCGTGCACGGCGTCGGCACCGGCGGCACCTTGATCGGCGTTGGCCAGGCTTTCCGCAAGGTCAACCCCAACGTGCGGCTGTTCGCGATGGAGCCGACCGAGTCGCGCACGATCCTGTGCGGCGAAGTCGCGCTGCACAAGATCGAAGGCATCTCGGATGGTTTCGTTCCCGGCATCTTCACCCACCACCGCGATCTCATCCGTGACACGACCAGCGTGGCGAGCGCCGACGCGGTGGCGGAAATGCGCACGCTTGCGCGTACCCGCGGCCTGTTCTGTGGGCCGAGTTCGGGCGCGCACATGATCGCGGCGCGTCGGATCCGCGCACAATTTCCCGAGCTCAAGACGGTCGTGACGATCCTCGACGACGAGGGCGAAAAATACCTGCACGACTTCTTCATGCAACCGGCGCCCGGCGTCGACAAGCCGGTGCCATTCCACTGACATGCGACCGTCTCCGACCGCGACTTCGTCCAGGCCCGCCACGCTCACTGACAATGCAATACCGGCACGATCATCCCTGGCCTGACTTCCCGCAGCTCGCATTCGCGTACCGTTTTTCTCCCGCAACAGATCGACCAGCACGGAGTTCACGAACATGACCCAGCGCATCAATTACACCAAGGCATCTCCCGACGGTTTCAAGGCCCTGCGCCAGCTTCAGGAGCACGTCGAGAAATCGGGCCTGGAACACGAACTGCTGGAGTTGGTGAAAATGCGGGCCTCGCAGATCAACGGCTGTGCATATTGCCTCGACATGCACTCGAAGGACGCGCGCGCTGCCGGCGAAACCGAGCAACGCCTTTATCTTTTGAATGCGTGGCGCGAAGCGCCGTTCTACAGCGAACGCGAACGCGCGGCCCTGGCGTGGACCGAAGCACTGACCCGCATTTCAAGGACCAAGGATGTCCCCGATGCGCTGTACGACGAAGTCCGCCGGCAATTCAGCGACAAGGAACTGGTGGACCTGTCGCTCGCGATCATCGCGATCAACGGCTGGAACCGCCTCGCGATTCCGTTCCGCTCCGAACCCGGCCACTACCAGCCACGCAAGCCGGCGCAAACCGCCTGAGGCCGCTTTGCCTCCCCCTCCGCAAGGGGCCGGCTTTGCCTTTCCTCCGCAAGGGGCCAGTTTTGCCTCCCCCGTCGCTTGCGAAGGGGGACCGAGGGGGATGGCTCTTGTTCGCGTGACGACACCCCCCGACGAGGTCGCGCTGCGCGCGCGTTCGCTCCGCCCCTTCCTTTGGAAGGGGATAGCGGAACATGTTCCATCACTCCTGGTTCAACTCCCCTCCCCCACGGGGAGAGGGAAACCCATCACACGCTGCGCGTCGCCACTACCGGCGGCACATGCGATGCACGCAACGCGGGCGCCAGCACCGCCAGCTGTCCCAGCAGCCACAGGATCACCGCGCCCGCAGGCAGCCAGGCAAGCGGCATGCGGTGCAATTCGTAGTGACCCATCAGCCACAGGTTCAATCCGACGGCGCCTGCCAGGCCGGCGATAACGCCGAGGCCGACGATCAGGAAGTTCTCGGCAAGGAAATAGCGGAGGATGTCCGCACGTGTCGCGCCCAAAGCACGGCGAATGCCGATCTGGCGGGTGCGCTGTTGCACCCAGAAACTGGACAGGCCCACCAAGCCCAATGCGGTCACCGCCAACAGACAACCGATCACCACAAGCAGCAGCCAGATCATCGCGCGGTCGCCGTGGAAGTACCGTGCGATCGTCCGGGAATAGATGTGAGCGGTGATCGTGCGTGCAGGATCCACGCCGGTCAACACCTTCGGAATGGCGCGCTGGACCGACGCGCGTGCGTCGGGCCTTGTCCGCAACACATACAAGCCACCATCCACTGCCTTGACGGGCAAGATCAATCCACGCTCCACTCCGTGGACCGTGCTGATGCGCGGGTCGAGCAGGTGTTCCGCCACGCCAACCACATGCGCGACCTGGTTGCCGCTGCTGTCAAGGTAAACCGGTTTGCCAAGTGGGTCTTCACCCGGCCACAGCTGGGCCGCAAGGGCACGGGTGACAATGACTGACGTCGGCGGCGGTTGACCACTGAACGGACTGTAATCCTCGTATTCCTGCGGCAGGAAATCACGCCCTTCAGACAACTTGATACCCAGCGTCTTGACTACGCCGGGCGTGCCCACGAACTCGAATACATTATCGAGTGCGCTGTGCTTGTCGCCGGGACGCGTCCATACGCCCATGCGCCAGCCGCTCCCGGCCAGCGGCAGCGAGTTGCTCATGGCCACCGACTCGACACCCGGGATGCCGCGCAGCGCGGCCAGGTCTGCGGCAGCTTTGGCGGCAGCGGCAGCAGCTTTGGCGGCAGCGGAGCCGTCCGCGGCGCTGTCCCGCCCCAGATCGAGGCCACTGGCCTGGGCCCAGACCAGTTCGTTGTCGGCAACGCCGGTCGTCATGTGCATCGCGGCCAGACGATCACCGATCA
This sequence comes from Rhodanobacteraceae bacterium, assembly GCA_050738135.1. Lineage (GTDB taxonomy): Bacteria > Pseudomonadota > Gammaproteobacteria > Xanthomonadales > Rhodanobacteraceae > 66-474. The sequence continues at coordinate 4,691 of JBOHYV010000182.1, forward strand.
GGAACAGCGCATTGGTGACGATGGCGCAGGTCAGCGCGATTTCCAGTGCCACCAGGAAGACGGTGGTCTTGTGATGCTTCAGTGCTGCAATGACGGGATGCATGATCATGACCTCACTGTGTCTTCAGCAAGCGGGCCGGCATCAGCCGACAGGCGCGCCAGGCCGGAAACAGTGCCGCCAGCAAGGTGGCGCACACCGCCAACACGAAGGTGGCGCCAAGCATCGTGCCATCCAGGCGCGCCAATCCGGCATACGCAGCCGTCTGCTGCCGCACCACCCACAGGCCAAACGCCGCAAGCAGCAAACCAACCACGCCGCCCCCCAAGCCCGTCAGTGCGGCCTCCACCAGCAATTGCGCGAATACCGACCGCTTCGATGCGCCCATCGCACGACGCACGGCAAGCTCGCCCCCGCGACGCAGGAATTTCACCAGCAACAGCGCGACGGTGTTGACCAGACATACCAGCAAAAAGCCCAGCGCCAGCAGGCTTTCGAGCTGCACGCTGCCCGGCACGACGTGGTTGTAAGCCAACCACTGCATTACATTGTGCAGACGCGTGTTGGGCGGACGCTGAAAACGACCCAGTTGTTTCTGACTCTCCGAATAGTTGACGAGGAATTGACGATAGGCCCGTACCTGGGCGGGCGTATCCAGTTGCACCCAGAACTGCATCCATGCGCAGTCATTCGCCTTGGTCGGACTACCACTGGGAAAAT
>JBOHYV010000183.1:0-5397 GCA_050738135.1 Rhodanobacteraceae bacterium
CGTCGGTGAATATGCCGATGAAAGCGTGATCTCCGCGGCGCGACACGAACGCGAGCCGTTTGCCGTTCGGCGACCATTGCAGGTCGCCGTCCTTGCCATGATCGAAGAACAGCCGCTTCGGCTTGGCCTTGCTGCCGGATTCGAGAGGCGCGGTCCAGACCTGGTGGTCCTTGATGTAGGCGAGCGTGCCGGTCGAGGAGATCGCCGGCGCATCGCCTTCGGTGAGAGCGCGTGCGGTGCCGTCATGCAACTCGACGGTCCAGATCATCACCTTGGGCTCGATCGGGCTGGAGGCCGGGTCGGGTGGGGGCGACACCGGCCAATTGGCGTCGTGGTCGCCGCCGCGCACGAACACCAGCGCATTGCCCGAAGGCGAAAAGGTCAGTTGGGTGATTTCCTGGCCATCATCGGCTTTGAAATTCGTGACCTGGCGCGGCTTGAACTCCGGCGCTTGCGCGACCCACACGTTGCGCACGCCGTTCAGGTCGATGACCCAGGCGATGCGGTCCCCCGATCTGGATGCGGACAGCCCCAGCGGGAACGGGTAGGCCAATACCTGTTTGAGCGTGAAGCCCTGCGCCGTGGATGCTGGCTGCGCAAGCGCGGCCGGTGCGGCGCCGCCAAACAGCAGCAACCCGACAAAAAGCCACCCGTAACGTCTTTGCATGGCGCACTCCTCCACTTGGACCCGGTCGATAATCCACCGCATGGTAGTGGGCGCAAAGTGCCGACGGTCATGGTGAGGTCACATGCCGACCCCTACGATGCGCGCATGAGTGATCCCGCGCGACGACCTCACGTGGTGATTCTGGGCGGTGGGTTCGGCGGCCTGTGGACGACGCGGGCCCTGGCGCAGGCTCCTGTGCGCGTGACGCTGATCGACCGCGTCAACCATCACTTGTTCCAGCCACTGTTGTATCAGGTTGCGGCGGCCAGCTTGTCCGGGCCCGATATTGCCGCGCCGCTGCGGCATATCGTGCGCCATCAGGACAACGTCACCGTGCTGATGGAGGACGTGCAGGCGATCGATGTCGCGGAACGTCGCGTGCGTACCGGCGCGGGCGAATACGAATACGACTGGCTGGTCGTCGCGACCGGTTCGACCCACGCTTACTTCGGTCACGATGATTGGGCGGAGCATGCGCCTGCGCTCAAAACCATGAATGATGCGTTGGCGATCCGGCGCCGGATCCTGTCCGCATTCGAATGCGCCGAGTGCGAACCCGACGCCGAGCGCCGCGCCGAATGGCTGACGTTCGTGATCATCGGCGCGGGACCGACCGGCGTGGAGCTGGCAGGCACGCTGGCCGAGATCGCGCAACACACGCTGCCGCGCGAGTTTCGCAACGCCGATCCGCGCAACGCAAAAATTCATCTGGTCGAAGCGGGGAAGAGGGTACTCGGCGCGATGCCCGAACATCTTTCGCAGGTGGCGCAGCGAAAACTGGAAAGCATCGGCGTGCAGGTCCACCTCGATGCCGCGGTGACCGATGTCAACGAGACCCGCGTCCACATGAGCGATCAGCGGATCGCCGCGCGCACCATGTTGTGGGCAGCCGGCGTCGCGGCATCAACGCTGGGTGCGCAGCTCGGCGCCGAATGCGATCGTGCCGGGCGCGTGAAAGTCGCGCCGGACCTGTCACTGCCCGGTCATCCCGAAGTGCTGGTGATCGGCGATCTCGCACACGTCGAGCAGGATGGCCGCCAGGTGCCCGGCATGGCGTCGGCAGCCAAGCAGATGGGCTCGCACGCCGCACGCAGCATCCGGGACCGCATTGCCGGTAACCCGTCGCGACCATTTCGTTACCGCGACTACGGCACCCTCGCCAGCGTCACCCGCACGTCCGCCGTGGTCGACCTGCGCGGGCTGGAGATTTCCGGGGTCATTGGCTGGCTGTTCTGGCTGTTCGCCCACATCCTGTTCCTGATCGGCTTTCGCAGCCGCATCGCCGTGATGTGGAACTGGGCCTGGTCCTACCTGACCTGGCAGCGCAACGCGCGGATCATCGTGGGCATAAACCGGGGTCAGAGTCGACTTTCCGAGCCATAGCGCGATAAGTGCGCGCACCGAACCTCACATGGATGACTCGTTACCCGGAAAGTCGACTCTGACCCCGGTTTTGTTTTGGCAGCGTCCAGCGCGGCCGTGCGTCGCATGCATCGAAGAAGGTTTTGCCGCGATCGTTGATCCACAAATCCGCGACGGCGATCAATTCGTCGTCCGCATAGATAAGCGGGCAGCGCATGCGCAGCCATGGCGGGACGCGCGCCTTCTGAAACAAGTCGCGCAGCTCGCGCGTGTGTGGTTCGCCCGCGGGTTTGATGCGTTCGCCACCGCGACGCAGTCGCACTGCGAGCGGCGGGTTGAAGATCGCGACGTCTTTGGCCGACGCGTCGTTTGTCGTTTCGACCGTGAGCGTGCCGCAACCTTCCGGCAACCCGAGTGGCGTGCCGTTCCACTCCGATTGCCAGTTCGTGGGCAGCGGTGTGAGCGGTGGTGCGGCGTGCAGCCGGCCATCCCAGATGCGGATTTCCGCGCCGCGCCACGCGATGCACGGCACGGCGTCTTCCGCTGCTTCGGCGGTCTGACGTTCGAGTTCGTGACGCTGGGCATCGGTGGGGGCGGTCAGGCCACGTTCGCGCAGCCAGAGATCCAGCACTGGCGCGCGCAGGGCTTCCGGTAGCGCTTGCCAGGCATCGGCGTCGAGTGAAGCGTCGCCGCGGCGCAACAAGGTGAGGGCATCCTCGGCATCGCGTGCGAGGTGTTCGCCCGCCGCGCGGCACAGGCGTGCGCTGTGCAGGATGGAAGCTTCCGCGTGCGGCCAGTGCCGTACGATGGCCGGCAGGATCTCGTGGCGCAGGATGTTGCGGGAAAAGCGCCGGTCGGCATTCGCTGGGTCGTTCAGAGAATGAATATCATTTTTGATCAAATAGTTGGATAGCTCACCTCGGCTTGTTTCCAGTAATGGTCGCCACAGGAATCCGCGCGCGAACGGGCGCAGTGCCCGCATTCCGCCAAGGCCTTCGGGCCCCGCGCCGCGCAGCAGCTTCAGGAGCACCGTCTCGGTCTGGTCATCGCGGTGTTGGGCCAACGCCAGCCATTCGCGATCCTCGAGGTGTTCGGCAATCGCCGCGTAGCGTGCCCGCCGCGCGGCGGCTTCGACGCCCTCGCGTTCGGAGTCATCGACGTGCACAGTCACGGTGGTCAGCGGTACGCCCAGTGCTGCGCAGAAATCCGTGCAGTGCTTTGCCCAGTTCGCGCTCTCCGGATGCAGGCCGTGATCGACATGCAGCGCGCGCAGGCCGCGCCCGCGCGCTTCCGGCAATTCCGCCAGCGCATGCAGCAGCGCGGTGGAGTCCGGGCCGCCGCTGTACGCGACGCAAAGCGTCGGCGGTGCTTCCTCACGAATGCGCGTTCGCAGCGTTTCGGTGAGTGAAGGTGCGTCAGCCCCTTGGGGCTTTCTTGCGGTTGCGGACATGGGGGCTCTTGGGGCGGCCTTCGCCGGCGCCACGGTGTTCGATCTCGAACAGGGTGGTCGCGGCAATGAGGTCGCTCAACTTGCCGTAGCCATAGCTGCGCGCGTCGAAATCCGGGCGCTGTTTGTTGATGATCGATCCGACTGGACCCAATGCCGCCCAGCCGTCGTCGTCGGACGCGGCGTCCACCGCGTTGCGCAGCAGGTTGACGAGACCCGTATCCTGCTTCAATTGCGAGGCGCTGCGCGGTTTGCGCGGCGCTTCCTGATCGGGTTCGTCGGTGAGATTTTCGACGTAGATGAACTTGTCGCAGGCCGAGACAAATGGTTCCGGGGTCTTGCGTTCGCCGAAGCCGTACACCACCAGGCCCGATTCGCGGATGCGGGCGGCGAGGCGGGTGAAGTCGCTGTCGCTGGAGACGATGCAAAAGCCGTCCAGCCGCCCCGAGTACAGCAGATCCATCGCATCGATGATCAACGCCGAATCGGTCGAGTTCTTGCCGCGCGTGTAGCCGAACTGCTGGATCGGCTGGATCGACTGCGTCAGCAGTTCGTTCTTCCAGGTCTTGAGGTGGTTGTCGGTCCAGTCGCCGTAGGCGCGCTTGACGTGCGCGGTGCCGTACTTGGCGATTTCCGCGAGCAGCCCCGTGACCATTCCGGGTTGCGCGTTGTCCGCGTCGATCAGCACCGCGAGGCGGGCGGTGGGTTCGTTGGCCATGCGGGGGACTCCGTGCGGACTGGTCCGATGGTAACGGTTTCCCGGTGTGGTGCGAAGGCACGTGCTTCGCAGTGGCACCCGAGGACGGACTCAGTGCAGCAAGCCAGCCTTGCGCAGGTGTGCCTTCAGGGCCGGTGCGCCGAACCAGCCCGACCATTGATCGGCCAGCTTGCCGTTGCGGAAGACGTAATAGGTCGGAATCAGCCACGAGTTCAGCGCGTGCCATTCACTGTCGCGCCACGCCACATTCATGGTCTGGTCGGGATACGCACGGTTCCAGGCCAGTACGTCCGTGAGCGACTCATTTTCGTTCGCAAGCCATATGGCGTGTTTGTGGAAGAGGGCGTCAAGCTGCGGGTCGGCGCGCACCGCGCGCACCGCTGCGATCGAGAAATGGCAACCGGCTATCACCACGATCAGCAAGTGGGCATGCATGTCGACCGGCTTGTGCAGCATCGATCGATCATTGGCCTTCATCACCAGCACGGTCGGATCGCCATCGTGGAGGTTCGGCGCCTGTCGCAAGGGCGGCAATGGCGAAAGATGGGCGGCCGGATATTGCTTCGCCAGTGTGTTGGCGTCGGCAAGCTGGCGCGCCGCGACCAACTGGTCGTGGACTCTTGCAATCATGGCCGTCGTCGCCAACCCGCGGTGGTGCAACGTGGTCAGATCGAGGCGCAGGTCGTCGAGATAGCGGGAAGCCTGCGTCTTGCTGGCGACATCGCTCGCAGCACGAAACAGCAAACGCATGTCGCTCTCGTCGAGCGCGACGATGGACTTCGGGTTCTGGTATGGGGCCAAGGATGCACCGTAGATCGCGGCCAGCGATACATGTGCGTGGCCATGCAACTTGTCCATGCGGGCGAAATACAGCCTGTCGAACTTGTGTTCCAGCGGCGTTTCCGGCGCATCGCGCTCGGCCGCGGTGAGCGGTGTCGCACGACCATCCAAGTCATAAGCTTGCAAGTCGAACAGCGCGAGCACGCGGTGGATTTGCGCATCGGTCAGGTATTGCTGCAAATCCGCAAAATTGAAACCACCGACACCCCCCTTGCTGCTCCACGCCAGCCCGCCGAGAAAACGCTTGCGCGCACCCGTCGGCAACAGCGACAACGGCGACTGGTTCGCGGGCGTATCTTTCAGGTAACGCCGTAGTTCGGCCGGCGTGCGGATCACCGTTTGCGGAGTCGCGGTGTGTGTGGC
>JBOHYV010000184.1:0-5386 GCA_050738135.1 Rhodanobacteraceae bacterium
ATCGGCGGAGAAACCCATGTGGTATTTCACGTCGCCGGAATGCGCGGGGTCGTCGGGGCCTTCGTGTTTGCCCTCGAACTCGGCGAACAATTGCTGCGGCGGCTTGCCGAGGATGTTGACCAGCACGTTCAGGCGCCCGCGGTGGGCCATGCCGATGACGAGCTCGTGCACGCCATCGCCGGCTGCACGGCGGATCAAATCGTCCAGCAACGGGATCAGCGAATCGCCGCCTTCCAGTCCAAAACGCTTCTGGCCGACGTACTTGGTGTGCAGGTAGCGTTCCAGACCATCAGCCGCCGTAAGCTTTAGCAGCACCCGTTTGCGGGTGGCGTCGTCGAGGCCCGACTTGCCGCTGGCCTTTTCGAGGCGATCGTAGATCCAGCGCCGCTGGACGTGATCGCTGATGTGCATGAACTCGGCGCCGATGCTGGCGACATAGGTGTGGCGCAGGCGTTCCCGCAGATCGCCCAATCTCATGCGCTGGCCGCCGCCGGCAAAAGTGCCGCAGTCGAATTCGGTATCGAGGTCGGCGTCCGACAAACCATGGAAGGGCAGGTCCAGGTCCGGGGCGGGGCGTTTGGGCGCAATCGCCAGAGGATCGAGGTCGGCCGCGAGATGTCCTCGCGAACGATAGGCGGTCAACAGGCGCAACACCCCGGCCTGCTTGCGGGCGTGGGTGTCGCCGATGGGTGTCGTGGCGCGGTGGCCCTGTTTCTGCGCGGCCACGATGCGCGCGATTGCGTCGGCATGGGAAACATCGCCGGTGCCATGCAAGCCTTGAAACCATGCTTGCCATTGCGGCCCGACCGACTGGGGATCGCGCAGCCAATCCTCGTACAACTGCTCGATGTAGGCGGCGTTGCCGCCGCCGTACTGGGAGGTTTCCGCAAACTGTTGCAATAAACTGCCGCCGTCGCTCACGATGTTCACCAGGAAGGATTGTTGCAGGCGCCGCTCATGGTCGCGATACGCCGCGCAGCCACCAATTATAACGGTTTCATGTTGCAGTGCAGGATTCGCGGTGGCTTAGGGTCAGCTGTCGGTAAGGGTCCCAAAGACCCGCCAACCGTTGCGAGCGACCGCAGACCGCGGGCCGCCGTGGCGCAACATGCAGGTCGGACCGGTCCGCCGCCTTCGCTTGATCGGGGGCATGCCCGGAGCGAGGCGGCCGGTTATGCGGGGGCCGCCTAGATGCCCAGGGTGCGCAACTCGGGCCACGGTTCGGAGCGGGCCCAAACATTCTCGAACTGGCGCATCAGTTGCGCGTGGCGGCCCGGGGCCCAAGTCGAGCCCTCGGCCGTCATCTCGTTTTCCAGCGGGCGGAAAAGGTAACCGCAGGTATCCACGCACATGAACGCCGAGCGATAGGCCAGGTCGTTGGGTTCCACCGGCCGGCGCATTTCAATGATGCTGGAAAGTCTCTGCGCGAGCTCCAGCAGCCGCGTGCCTTCCTGCAAGGAGCGGCTCAGGTCCTGGACGATCAGCCGAATCGATGCGCCGCGCCCGGAAATCGCCATCCGTCGCAGCTCGACCAGGCAGGCCGTGTCGTTGAGCAGCAACGGGTGCAGCTCGCGTACCAGTACGCACATGCTGTGCTGGGCACCGCAGAGCAGTTGCCGGGTGACGGTGATCAGCTCTTCACGCGAGGATGCTTGCAGTGCCACAGGCACCGGCGGCGGTGGCGGTGTCCGCTCCGGTTGGCGCATGGCCGCCAACGCAAGGCGCATCTTGACGTGCGGGATGCCGGCTTCCTCGAATTCGTTGCCGTCCGTCGTGAAGCCACGCTGCAAGTAAAACGGCACGGCGTCGTGCTGTGCGTGCAGCGAAACCGTCGAGAGCAGCCGTACGCGCGCCTGGTCGATCAAGGCTTGCAAGAGCATGGAGCCGACACCAACCCCACGCCAATCACGCAGCACAGCCATGCGCCCGATCCGGCCGCCGGACGCAAGGCGTCCGGTGCCGATTGGCGTGCGGTCAGGGGCGTAGGCCAGCACGTGCACGCTGCGTGGATCGTCATCGTCGATCTCCATGTCGCGCGGCACGTGCTGCTCATCGATGAACACGGTTTCACGCAACGAAACCATGGCCTCGCGCTCTGCGGCGTTGGCCCAGTCGCAGGCTTCGACGTGGAAGTCGCTTCGGATCGGCATGCAGTCAATCCCCTTCGGCGGCCGGTGCGTGAGACTGGATTGTAAGCGGGTTCAGTGTCCGCGAAACGTGACGAATCCGGCGTCAATCAATTTTGCAAGCAGGGCAATGCCGCGGCCGGATTTCGGCAGTTTCGCGAGCCGGCGGCCCTCGAGTTTGCGCGCGCCCGACGCCAGCTCCCGCGCCCATTCGAGCGGCGCGTCAAAAACGTTGCCGGCGACGTACAGGCGCGCATCGCGACCACGCTGCCGCCATGCAAAACGGCTCCATGGATCGCATTCCAGCATGGTCGTCGGGAGTCGTTCGGCAAGCTTGCCCCTGTCGATCGCACGCTTGCGTGGAACCGGAACCTGCGCGACCCGATAGCGCGTGACGAAGCTGCCGAACCAGTCGGCAAAAGCGTCATTGTCCAGCATCGTTGCCGCAGCGCCGACCGCGCGACGCGCACGTCGCAGGGCGCCGTCGTCGATTTCACCGCCCCGGCTCGCGGGCTGCACGTCGGGATCGGCGAGGCGTTGCGATTCGGGCAACGATTCCGCGATATGCGCAGCAAGGTCCAGCAACAACTCTCCGCCCGATGGTGCGCGCATGCCGATGGAAAACGTTGTGCACGCGCCGACGGCTACACCGTCGTGCGGCACGCCGGGCGGCAGATACAGCATGTCGCCGGGTTCCAGCGTCCACGTGTGCGTTGGTCGGAAGGTGCGCAGCAGCTTCAGTTCAACGTCGTCGCGAAACGCGGTCGAGGGATCCGGATGCGTATCGATGGACCAGTGGCGCTGGCCGAACCCTTGCAGCAGGAATACGTCATATTGATCGACATGCGCACCGACGCCGCCGCCATCCGTGGCGTAACTGATCATCACGTCGTCGATGCGCCAGCTGGGAATGAACGCAAAATGCTTCAGCAGCGCAGCGGTGTCCGGATCCCACTTGTCCACATCCTGGACCAGCAGGGTCCAATTCGATTCCGGCAGTTTGGCGAACGTGGCTTCTTCGAAAGGGCCGGTACGCACTCTCCATTTTCCGTCATTCCCGCGAAAGCGGGAGCCTAGTGTCTTTGCCTCTCCAGCGTCGCTGGGTTCCGAGTTACGTCCGCGATGAAGCCGCGAACGCCCCCGCAATGACGGCTTGGCAGGGGTTTCACGTAGAACAATCCGCGCCAGCACGCCATCCATGCATGCCAACCCCGCCAGGTCATCCGGTGACAACGGTGGCTCGAAATTCCTAAATGCGTTGCGGATCAGCAGTGGCCGCTTCTGCCAGTAGTTGCGCAAGAACTGTGCGGGCGGCATGCCCAACCCGTGGCGGGGATTCGCATTGATTTCGATGGATGGGACATCGCGGCGTGCTTTGGGCATGCGACATATTATCCGGAGCGGGCACCTGCCCGCGCCGGTGTGCCAACCTCATTGAGGCAATGCGAACGCGATGACGTAGTCGCCGCGCTTGGTGCCGAGTCCGCCATGGCCGCCGGCCACGATTACGAGATATTGCCTGCCGTCGATCGCGTAGGTCATCGGCGTGGCGTGGCCGCCTGCGGGCAAATGATATTGCCACACCAACTTGCCGCTGGCCTCGTCGAAGGCGCGGATGTCGTCGTCCATCGTTGCGGCGACGAAGATCAGACCGGAGGCGGTGACGATCGGACCGCCCATGCCCGGAACGCCGAGGTTCCAGTGGTTCGCCACCGCGTTGCCCAGTGGCACCTGCCAGAGCCGTTCGCCGGTGCGCATGTCGACCGCGCTCAATTCGCCCCACGGCGGCTTGACGCAGGGCACGCCACCGACAGCGGTGCCCACGCATTGGCGGCGCCGGTTACGGCCGCCGCGTGCGCATTCCATTGCGGGTACACCGGATTGGAAGAGTCGCGCGGGATCGGGTCCCAGCCCCACACGAATTTGCCGGTGCGCGCCTCGTAGACACGCACCGTGCCGTGTTCCAGTTCCACGCCACGGTTGTCGCCGACCGATGAGCCGATGATCACCTTTCCGTCCAGCAGCACGGGCGGCGAGGTGACCAGATAGTTGCGAAACCTGTCGCCAGATTTGTAGGTGGAATGGATGCCGCGTGACAGGTCCAGCACACCGTGGTCGGCGAAGTCCCGGCAAAGTTTTCCCGTCTTCGCATCCAGCGCCAGCAGCTTGCTGTCCAAGGTCGGGGCAAAGATGCGTGCATGGCAGGGCGCATCCGGCGTCGATTGCGAATCGACCCACAATGTGACGCCGCGCGAGGCAGCATCCGAGTACCAGAGCTTTGGCACATCCGAATCGTGCCGCCAACGCAATTTGCCGGTAGCCGCGTCGATCGCCACCACGTTGGTTTCGCTGGTCGTGAAATACAGCGCGCCGTCGTAAGGATCGGCGTGGCTTCCCAGGTCATGTGGGATTTCCACTCGGTGCCGGGGAACCCTTTGCCGTCTTCGCCGCTGCGAAAGGTCCAGGCGACTTTCAGGTGGTTCACATTCGCGGGCGTGATCTGCGCGGCGGTCGAGTAGCGCGAGCCTCCCGCATCGCCGCCGTAATGCGCCCAACCCGCATCCGGCGCGGGCGGCGGCGCGCTGTAATCACCGCCGCAGCCGGCCAGCAGGGCGGCGAATCCGAAAATCGTGCAGCAACGAACGGGTATGCGCATCGTGCGGCTCCCGACGAGGAATGCGTGAAGTTAGGCGTTGCGCAGCGTGTCGGCAAGACGGAATGTGGCGAGCGGCGCAATCAGGTGACGAGCGGCGACGCGCGCGTCGCAAATCAGTTGAACAACTGCGGCAATCGGCTGCGGTAACGGCGGCTGAAATTCACGAAGCTGCCGTCGGTCAGCACGATGCGGTAGTCACCGCTGTCCCAAGGCTGGATCTCGCGGATGCGGTCCAGATTCACGATGTGCCCGCGGTGCACCCGCGCGAAGCGTTTCGGATCCAGCCTGCGCTCCAGGCCGGTGAGCGATTCACGCAGCGGCCAGATTTCGCCCTGTGCGTGGATGGTGACGTAGTTGCCGTCTGCGTCGATGCGGTCGATGTCGGCGGCATTGAGGATGAATTCCCGGTTGAGTTTCTTCACCACCAGGCGCTCCAGCGGCGCAGGCTCGGGTGCGGCGGGTTCCTGCCTGTCGGACGAGGCTTCTGGTGATGCAGGCGTCGCGAGCTGGCTTTCCAGCCACAATCGGTAGATCCGGAACGCCTGCAGGCCGGCAAGGATCAGGGCGTAGGCAACCAGATCCTTGCGGTATTCGTAAATCCAGT
>JBOHYV010000185.1:0-5316 GCA_050738135.1 Rhodanobacteraceae bacterium
GTCGATCTCGCATCAGGTCTGGGACCTGCACATGGCGGCGTTTTACGTGTGCCTTGTACTGGCCATCTTCGTGTTCGGCGCGATGTTCGTTGCGATCATCCGCTTCCGCAACTCGAAGGGTGCGGTCGCGGAATCCTGGAGCCACAACACCCTGCTGGAAATTACCTGGACCGCGGTACCGGTGCTGATCCTGATCGGCCTTGCGACACCCGCGACGATCCTGACCCGCGAGATCTACAACACCACCGGATCGCAGATGACCGTCAAGGTCACGGGCTACCAGTGGTTGTGGCGCTACGACTACATCAGCTATGCCGGCAAGCCGGTCAAGCACGTCAAGCCGATCTGGTCGCGTCTCGCCTGGGACAGCAATGCTGCGCGCCAGCTCGATTCCGGCATCAGCCCGTACAGTGTGGTCGACAAGAAGACCGGCTTCCACGATTACCTGCTCGACGTGACGCACCCGCTGGTGATCCCGGCCGGGGTAAAGGTGCGTTTCCTGATTACCGGCGCGGACGTGATCCATGGCTGGTGGGTGCCCGACTTCGCGGTCAAGCGCAACGCGATCCCGGGGATCATGAACGACGTGTGGGCCAAGGTCGACAAGCCCGGCATCTATCGCGGGCAATGCTACGTATTGTGCGGCCAGGACCACAGCGCGATGCCGGTCGTGGTCAAGGTGCTGCCGCGCGACCAGTTCAACGCGTGGCTGGCCGGGCGGGAGAACCCCGCGACACTCGACAAGGCCTCGCGCACCGCCAAGGTGGCGCCACCCGCGCCGACCCCGACCAAGGGTTGATGCGACGTATCCCGGCACGACGTTCGCGTAGCACAAGCATTCTTCGAGGATTCGCAACATGTCCAGTACCGCGCAAGCCACCCATTACGGGGAACACTACCAGAGCTGGTTCGAGCGCTGGTTCATGTCCACCAACCACAAGGACATCGGCACGCTGTACCTGAGTTTTGCGTTCCTGATGCTGTTCGTCGGCGGCAGCTTCGCGATGCTGATCCGCGGCGAGCTGTTCGAACCGGGCCTGCAATTGATGCAGCCCTACTTCTTCAACGAACTGACCGAGATGCACGGGCTGGTCATGATCTTCGGCGTGATCATGCCTGCCTTCGTGGGGCTCGCCAACTGGATGGTCCCGATGCAGATCGGCGCGCCCGACATGGCGTTGCCGCGCCTCAACAACCTGTCGTTCTGGCTGCTGCCGTTCGCATTCATCCTGTTGCTCTCGACGTTCTTCATGCCGGGGGGCGCGCCGGCCGCGGGCTGGACCAACTATCCGCCGCTGGTGCTGCAGATGGGTGATTCATCCGCGTTCCTGATCTTCGCGATCCACATCCTGGGCATCAGCTCGATCCTGGGCTCGATCAACATCATCGCGACCATCCTGAACCTGCGCGCGCCGGGCATGGATCTTTTGAAGATGCCGATGTTCTGCTGGTCATGGCTGATCACCTCGTTCCTGGTGATCACGGTGATGCCGGTGCTGGCGGGCGCGGTCACGATGCTGCTGTTCGACCGCTTCTTCGGCACCAATTTCTTCAACGCCGCGGCTGGTGGCGACCCGATCATGTACCAGCACGTGTTCTGGTTCTTCGGCCACCCCGAGGTGTACATCATGATCCTGCCGGCGTTCGGGATCGTCTCGGAGATCGTGCCGACCTTCTCGCGCAAACCGCTGTTCGGCTACAAGGCGATGGTGTACGCGATCGCGTGCATCGCGTTCCTGTCGTTCATCGTGTGGTCGCACCACATGTTCACCGTCGGCCTGCCGCTGGGCGGCGAGGTGGTGTTCATGTACACGACCATGCTGATCGCGGTGCCGACCGGCGTGAAGATCTTCAACTGGGTCACCACCATGTGGAAAGGCTCGCTCAGTTTCGAGGTGCCGATGCTGTGGGCAATCGCCTTCATCGTGCTGTTCTCGATCGGCGGCTTCTCGGGCGTGATGATGGCGCTGGTGCCGGCCGACTTCCAGTACAACCAGACCTACTTCATCGTCGCGCACTTCCACTACGTGCTGGTGGGCGGCGCGCTGTTCTCGATCATCGGCGCGGTGTACTACTGGCTGCCCAAATGGTCGGGCCACATGTACTCCAACTTCTGGGGCAAGGTCCATTTCTGGTCCTCGGCGATCTCGGTGAATGTGTTGTTCTTCCCGCAGCACTTCCTCGGTCTCGCCGGCATGCCGCGTCGCATCCCCGACTACAACGTGGCATTCGCGGACTGGAACATGGTGTCGTCGATCGGTGGCTTCTGGTTCGGGGCAACCCAGCTGATCTTCGTGGGCCTCGTGATCCACACCGTATTTTTCTCCAAGGCCAAGGCTGCATCCAGGGTGTGGGAACACGCTTGGGGGCTGGAATGGACCCTGCCGTCGCCGGCGCCGCACCACAGCTTCACGGTGCCGCCCGTCGTCGACGACAGCCAGCTGGCCCACGGTACCTTGACGCATTGATTGTGCGGGCGTTCGTGATCGCGGCAACAGGAAGGTTGGAGTTGCTTCAGCCAACCGGGCAAACACCGGAACGGCCATCAGTGGGCTGGAATGTTTCTGCGATCATCGCTGATCGCCGTTGCAGGAAACGGTCAGCGTGATCGAACAGTCAAAATTGCGAACACCCGAACGGCCATCCATGGCCTGATTTTTCAAATATTTGTGTGATCGTCCATGATCGCTGCAGCAGGAACGTTGGAGTTGCTTCAACCAACCAGGTAACAAACACCAGAACGGCCATCCATGGCCTGATTTTTCACGAAAGCATGCTTCGAACGGATGAACAAATTGATGCGGGAAAGCCGATGCCGGATCACGCTGACGCGGCAATGGACCAGATTGCACGCCGCAAAAGCGCCTCGCGCCGCACGGCTTGGATCATCGCGGCAATCGCGGTGGCGTTTTTCATCGCCAGCCTCGTGCAAGGCCACTTCGTGCGCATTCCACACTGACCCTGTCGCGAACCGTCACGCCAATCTTCCGCAGGAATCTTTTCCATGAGCCAACCTGAAGCCAACGTCTATTACGTGCCGCACGGCAGCCGCTGGCCGATCATCGCGGCGGTCGGACTGTTCCTGTTCCTGTGCGGGGCGGCCAACTGGCTGATCGGCAACTACATCGCCGGCAAGATCGTGTTGGCGGTTGGCGCGTTCATCATGGCCTGCATGATGTTCGGCTGGTTCCGCAAGGTGGTTGCCGAATCGATGAAGGGGACCTTCAATTCGCAGGTCGACACCTCGTTCCGGATGGGGATGACGTGGTTCATCTTCTCCGAAGTGTTCTTTTTCGCCGCGTTCTTCGGCGGCCTGTTTTACATACGCACCTTCGTGGTGCCGTGGCTGGGCGGCGCCGGAGAAAAAGGCCTCATCACCAACGGATTGATCTGGCAGGGCTTCTCCGCGGCCTGGCCGACCAACGGCCCGGCGTCGGTCGGCGGCTCGTTCATCGCGACTTCACCGTGGGGCATCCCGCTGATCAACACGCTGTTGCTGTTGACCTCCAGCGTCACCGTGACCGTCGCGCACCACGCCCTGCGTGCCGGCAACCGCAAGCGCCTGATCGGCTTTCTCGGCCTCACGATCCTGCTGGGCCTTGCGTTCCTGCTGTGCCAGGCACACGAGTACTGGGATTCCTGGTACCACCTCAACATGACGCTGAGCAGCGGCATTTACGGGGCAACGTTCTACATCCTCACCGGGTTCCACGGACTGCACGTGACCGTCGGCACGATCATGCTGATCGTGATGTGGTTCAGGTGTACGCGCGGGCACTTCGACCGCGAACACCACTTCGCCTTCGAAGCCGTGTCGTGGTACTGGCATTTCGTGGATGTGGTGTGGTGCTGCCTGTTCCTGTTCGTGTACATCCTTTAGCGGGACTCGGGACACGGGACTCGGGACTCGGCAGAAGCGAAAGCCGGTCGCAGTCATGACGCCGCGTCGCCGCTAGCCGCTCCGTATTTGCCGACGCGACCGGTTTTGCGTGCGCCGAATTCGCAGCACGGAGTATCCTGCCGTCCCGAGTCCCGAGTCCCGGCTTTCAGCGCACGTAAACGCCGTGCGGGTGCAGGATGCCGGTGGCGATGCCGATCACGATCAGGGCGATCAGGAGGATCGAGAACGCGACCCGGCGGGTCAACGCCCACGCAGCCCGGCCACTGCCGGGGCGATCGGTCATCATGAAGTACAGCGCCTGTCCCAGTTCGAAAATCACCACCAGAAAGACGACGACCAGAATGATCTTGTACAGGGTGGTGAGCGACATGGTATCGGGGCAGTTGGAAGATTCGAGTATAACGTCGCAGCGCGCCTGGCCTGACGGGATGATGTCGGGTTCGGGTTCCGGCGGAGGGTTCCGTGGCGCTTGCCCCGTCCAGGAAAGATGAACCTGTCCCACTTTCATGTCCGGCGCCCCAGTGCGTTCGCGGTGTTGCTGACGATCTTCGGAGTCGCGGTGTTCTGCGTGCTGGGTGTGTGGCAGCTGCGTCGCGCTGTCTACAAGGAAACAGTGCTGGCGCGGTTCCACCAGGCGGCGACTGCCCCGGTCGTGAGCCTGCCCGGCGCGCTGGCCGGCCGGCGGCCCAACGCGTATCCGCATGTCAAGGTTGCCGGCACCCTGGAGGCCAACCGGGTATATTTTCTCGACGATCAGAGGCGCCAGGGCCGGCTTGGCGTGATGGTGTTCGTGCCGTTTCTGCCCGCGGGTTCATCCCGTACGCTGCTGGTGAACCTCGGGTTTCTCGCCAAGATGGGTCCCGATTCGCTCGACCTGCCGGATCTGCCGCCGATCCCCGATCACACCGTGACTCTCACCGGCATCTACGCGCCGCCGCCGCTGCCGGGCCTGAAGCTGGGCGGCAATGCGCTGGTGCGCGAGAAGACCTGGCCCAAACTGGTGACCTGGATCGACCCCCGTGCCATCGCAGCCGACCTGCACACCAGCGTGTACCCGCACATATTGTTGCTGGACCCGGATCCGCACAGCGCGTACCTGCGGAGCTGGACGGCCAACGTGATGCCGCCTGCGCGGCACCGTGCCTACGCGCTGCAGTGGTTCACCTTTGCGGCTGCCGCGATCGTGATCTTCTTTGTGCTGCACCGTGTCAGGCACGACGATGCCGCCAGCGACGACGAGGAATAGCGCCGTGAGGCGTGATCAAGTTCGGGCGGCTTCTGCATCGCCCCACCTCGGGATTGCTCCACTACACCCGAAAACATTGCGACCCGATGTTTTCCGCCGCCTTGGTCCGAGCGGGCCTGCCCGCAGACTTCCACGCACATCGCATTGTTTCGAGGTTCCATGATGGACT
>JBOHYV010000186.1:0-5238 GCA_050738135.1 Rhodanobacteraceae bacterium
CGGATCTGGCGCGGCGATCTCGAGGAAGGCAGCTTCTGCGGCTACCTTGCCGGCATCGGCCGCGAGTGGTTGCTGATGTGGGTAATCGGCGACCAGATCAGCTTTGATGGCCTGTACGCGATGCGCCTCGCCGACGTCACTGAAGTCGAGGTGCCGGACGGCCACCGCGTTTTCATCGAGAAGGCGCTGGCCATCCGCAACGTCCACCCGCGCCTGCCGCGCAACTTCCCGCTGGACGAGATCACGCAGGTGGTGCGGGCGACGGCCGACTATGCGGCGGTGATGTGCGTGCACGTCGATACCGAGGACGAGCACGAGGTCTGCTACATCGGCCGCCCGCTCGGGATCGAAGAAGACGGCTTCACCTTGCAGGAAATCACCCCCGACGCCGAGTGGCTGCGTGAACCGTCGTTCTTCGGTTGGGACGAGATTTCCACCGTGAGTTTCGACGAGCCCTACGCACAGGTGCTGCTGGATGTCGCCGGCCAGCCGCCGCGGATCGATTTCGCCGGGTCGGGATTCGGAAGCGCACAGTGAGGTCGGGGACTCGGGACTCGGGAAAGCGTAGCGAACTTGCAACGCTGTTCATCCCCTCGAAGTGCAGCAGGGCGGGCACTGCCCGCCACGGTCGCTCGCTTGGCGGACGGTGTCCGCCCTACAGGTTACGCGCGGCCCGCTGACGCGCCAGGCGGCTGTCGTGATGGCTGGTAAAATCGTCGGCATGCCCACACCCAACCCCACCGACATCACCCTGCACAGGAAGTCGCGCACGCTGGAAGTCGCGTTCGACTCAGGTGAACACTTCGTCCTGCCCGCCGAATACCTGCGCGTGTATTCGCCCTCCGCCGAAGTGCAGGGACACGGTCCCGGCCAGCAGGTTCTGGTGGCGGGAAAACGCGAGGTCGGCGTGCAGGCGATCGAGCCGGTCGGCAATTACGCGGTGCTGCTGCGCTTTACCGACGGCCACGCCACCGGCATCTATTCCTGGGAGACCTTGCACGATCTCGGCACCCACCAGGAAAGCAACTGGCAGTCATACGTGGATGCGCTGGAAAAGAACAGCCTGTCGCGCGATCCGACCTCGCTGTACGGTCACTCGGTGCCGATGCGGGGCCCGCGCCCGAAATAGCTTTGCAGCTACGCGTCTGCGAACAACGCATCCAGGTCGGATTCTTCGAACCTGAACTTGTCACGGGTACCGCCACCTTCCAGCACGGCCCGCGCAAGTTCGGCCTTGCGCGCCTTCAAGTCCTCGATGCGTTCCTCGACCGTGTCGACGCAGATCAGGCGATACACGAACACCGGCTTGTCCTGCCCGATCCGGTGCGCGCGGTCGGAGGCCTGGGTTTCCGCGGCGGGGTTCCACCAAGGGTCGTAGTGGATCACCGTGTCGGCGGCGGTCAGGTTCAGACCCACGCCGCCGGCCTTCAGCGACAACAGGAACAGCGGCACCTCGCTTTCCTGAAACTTGCGTACCGGTTCAGCGCGATCGCGGGTGTCGCCGGTGAGGGTCACGTACTTCAGGTGGCGCCGGTTCAACTCGCGCGCGATCAACGCCAGCATTTCGGTGAACTGGCTGAACAGCAGCACCCGCCGGCCCTCGCTCAGAAGGTCGGGCAGCATGTCCATCAGCAATTCAAGCTTGGCCGACTCACGCACGCAGCGCGCGGATTCGAGTTTCACGAGCCTCGGATCACAGCAGGTCTGGCGCAGCTTCAGCAAGGCATCCAGCACGAGGATGCCGCTGTGCTCGAGGCCACGCTCGCGCACCACCTCGCGCACTTCCTCGCCGAGGGAAATACGCAGTGCGTCGTAGAGGTCACGCTGCTTGCCCGACAGCACCACACGACGCGCAATCTCGGTCTTTTCGGGCAATTCCTTCGCGACCTGCGCCTTGGTGCGACGCAGGATGAACGGCGCGATCCGATGATTGAGCCGTGCCTGGCAATCGGCATCGGCCTGGCGCTCGATCGGGATGCGGTAGTGGCGGCGAAACGACCCTTCGTCACCCAGCAACCCCGGCACCGCCAGATCGACCTGCGACCATAATTCGCCCAGATGGTTTTCCAGCGGCGTACCGGTCATGCACACGCGGCGTTTCGATGAAATCGACAGCAGTGCGCGGCGCGCCTGGGTGCGCGGATTCTTGACCTGCTGCGCCTCGTCCAGCACCACCACCGCGAACGGCTGTTCGCGCAGCACGGAAAGGTCGCGCGGCAGCAGCGCGTAGCTGGTCAGGATCACATCGTGGCCGGCGAGCCGATCGAAGCTCTTGACGCGTTCCGGGCCGTGCAGGGTCAGCACTTTCAGCGACGGCGCGAAGCGCGCGGTTTCGGCCTGCCAGTTCGGGATCAGGCTGGTCGGCGCGACGATCAATGCAGGCTGGGTCAACGCGGAATTCTGCTTCAGCGCCAGGACGTGCGCGAGCAACTGCACGGTCTTGCCGAGGCCCATGTCGTCGGCCAACACGCCGCCCAAGCCAGCGTCGGCCAGCGCGTTCAGCCAGCGCAGGCCTTCGCGCTGGTACGGGCGCAACTCGCCGACCAGGTCTTCCGGCACCGCGTCGGAAGCCTTGGCGGCGGCGTCACGCAGCCGCGTGGTGAAACCGGTGAGGTCCCTGGGCGCATCCAGCTTCCCGTTCTTCGGCAGAGCGCTTTCGAATTCTTCCAGCCGCCCCGCCTGCACACGCGGCAGCCGCAGCTTGTCGCGCGGATGCGCGAAATACTCGGCCAGAGGCGCCAGCAATTTGCGCAGCGTCGCCAGCGGCACCGCAACGCGGCGGCGGTCGTCCACCGGCGCGTACCACACGGCATCCTTCGTTTCGTTTTCAGGCGCGGTCAGCGACAGCGTGTGCTCGGACAGTGCTCGCGCCACGGTCGGCAGCAGGTTCACCCGCTTGCCCTCGACTTCGATGCCCATTTCGAACTCGAAAGCCTCGCCGCCGTCGTCGACGTGCGCGACGCCATACCAGCGTGGCGGCCCTTCCAGCACTTCGAACGGAAAGCTCGGCGCGTATTCAACGAGAAAGTTGTCCTGCTCCAGCTTTTCGCGCAATCCCAGCCAGCGTGCCGGTGTGTTGACCCCCAGTGCGCCAGCGTAGCCCTTGCCGGGAAACACCCACGCGTCTTCCGGCAGCGCATCGGCCATGTCCCAGGGCAGGCCCTCGCAATCGACCGCGGGCGCGAGACCGAACGCTTCCAGCCGCTCCATCCTGACCAGCTCTTCTGCGCGCCTGCGGACGATCTCGACCAGCTTGCCATTGCGCACACGACGCACGATGGCTTCGCCGCCACGTCCCGGCAAGCGTTCGCCGCCGTAATCGAAGGCAAGCCGCGCATAGGCCAGAGGCGGCGTGCCGGCGCCGATCCTGGCGTGGCGGGTCAGCGCCTGGAAAATCATCAACGGTTTGGGCACGAGGTCTGCGCGCTGCACCGCGTCGAACGCCTGCGGCGCCGGAATGCGCGCGGCCCACGCCGAAGCAGCCACGCGTGAGGCAAGCGCCACGGCATGTTCGGGCGCCAATGGCGGCGCTCCGATCAACGCCACTTCGGCGGCCTCGCCATCCAGCGGCCCGAGTTCGGCGCGTTCGGGATCGAGGTACCACAAGCCACCCACCCGGACCAGTCGCTGGTGCGCGGGCAGCTGGGGCAGCAGGCGCTGACGCCCATCGGGTTCGAGTTGCCAGCCCCATTCCAGCGGACGCGCCTTGCCGAGCGTCAGCCGCAAGCCGGCAACGCCACCCAGCAAACTCGGCGCGCACTTCAGGATTTCGAACAACAATGCATCCCCGAACGGGCCGGAGAAATGCGCGTAGGTGCGGCCTTTGCGCTGGGTCTGCGGCAGGCCCAGCACACTTGCCGCCAGCCGGGTCCCGGCTTCCGGCAACCCGGCGTTCGGCAGCTGTTTTGAATCCAGCGGCACGGCGCGACCCAGGCGCCCCTGTGCCACGGTTTCCAGCAGCACCGGCGCCACTTCGATGCGCCCCAGCGGCGGCTCGTCCTGCAACAGCTCGAGCAGGAATCCCAACGTCGGTGCAAGGCCTTGCCTGGACTCGTCCCCCGTTGCGTCCAGCAGGCGTACCCACTCGGCCGGCAACGGCGCCGCGGCGGGCTTGACCGCGGCACGTCTGGCCGGTAATTGATCCTGAGGGTTGCGATGTTGCATCCGCAATCGTTCCAGCACCCAAAGGGCTCAAGCATAGCGCATTGCTTTTGCGATCGTCCATGAACGCTGCGCCGTTCAATGACACGCAAACCGCGAAGCTTGGACGATTCGAAAGTCCAGAACGGCCATCCATGGCCTGACTTTCCACCAAATCCTCTTCGAACGAGCTACTGCGTTGGTCAACCGAACAGGTTCTCGGGATATTCCGGCTTGCGTTCGCGTGCGAGCAGCGAATGCAGGGCATCGGTCGGCGTCATGTCGCCATGCAGCACCGCCTGAACATGCCGCGAAATGGGTAGATCGAGATCGTGTCGTGCGGCAAGCCTCATCACCTCGTCCGCAGTGACGGCGCCCTCGACCACTTGCCCGATGTCGGTCAATGCCTGCTGAAGGGGAACGCCACGACCCAACGCAAAACCGAAGCGATGGTTGCGGGAAAGGTCGCCGGTGCAGGTCAGCACCAAATCGCCGAGCCCCGCCAATCCCATCAGGGTTTGCGCTTGCGCGCCAATCGCCGCGCCGAGGCGCAACATCTCGTTCATGCCCCGGGTAATCAGTCCCGCGCGCGCATTCAGGCCAAGCTGCATGCCGTCGGCGACCCCGGTCGCCACCGCCAGCACGTTCTTCATCGCGCCGCCCAGTTCCGCGCCCAGCATGTCGTTGCCGGTGTAGGCGCGAAAGGCGTTGCCGTGCAGCATCTCCGCCACGCGGTGCGCGAACGCGTCCTCACCCGAATGCACGGTGACCGCAGTGGGCATGCCGGCCGCGACTTCCCGCGCGAACGACGGACCGGTCACGACGGCAGCCGGCGTGCCGGGCAGGCGTTCGGCCACCAGCTCGTGCAGGAAGCGCCCGGTGCCCGGCTCGAAGCCCTTGGTGACCCATGCATAGCCGCACCCCGCAGGCAGCAGGGGCGCAGCTTCTTCGAGCATCTGGCGGAATGCGTGGCTCGGCACCGCCACCAACGCAAAATCCACGCGGTGCAACGCATCCCTCAGGTTCGGCACGCAAAGCAACGTCGCGGGCAGCTCGACGCCCGGCAGATAGCGCCGGTTGCAACGACTTGTCGCAATA
>JBOHYV010000187.1:0-5222 GCA_050738135.1 Rhodanobacteraceae bacterium
ATTTCACGCTGCACACGCAGCTCATCCCCTATACCTATACGTACGCATGGATCGCACACACGCGCTCGCTGCCCATCCTGCGCCCGCTGTACCTGCAGAACCCGGATGCGGCTGAAGCCTACGAGCAGCCGCACGAATACTGGTTCGGCAGCGAAATGCTGGTCGCGCCGGTGCTCAGTGCCAGTGGCGACCGCACGGTGTACCTGCCGCCAGGGAACTGGGTTGGCTTCTTCAACGGGAAACGCTACGGCGGCGGCACCACGTTCACGGCGCACTACGCCACCAACCAGATGCCGGTGTTCGTGCACGCTGGAGCGATCGTCCCCGAGCAACCGGCAGACTTCGCATGGTCGAACGCCAAACCGCTGGATCATTTGATCGTCAACGTCTACGGTTCGGGTCACGGCGCATTCGACCTGTACGAGGACGACGGCATCTCGCTGGATTACAGGAAGCACCGCTACGCATTGACGCCAATGCGTTACGACGGACATGGCGACGGGATCCACCAGATCCGGATCGGACCCACGACCGGAGCGTTCGACGGGCAGGTCCGGGACCGTTCGTACGAGGTCAGGATCCACGGCATCCGCCGGCCTGCAACGCTGGCGGTGGATGGCGTGAAGGTCGACGACTGGCGCTGGGACGCTGGCCATGCCACCGCCACGATCGGCATTCCTCCGCATTCGATCCGCGACCGGATCGTGGTCACCTGGCGCGACCAAGGTGAACTGAAGGTTCAGGCAGCCGGGCCGGGCACCACGTCGAAGGCCACGGTCAAGCGCGTGTCGCCACCGGAAAAGGGCACGGTGCCGTGCCAGAAGTACGAGGGAAACAGCACCAGCATTCCGGCCGCCGGACGCACTTCATGCTCGGCAGCCAGTGCGGGCGTGGTGAGGATGCCGGGCTCGGCAAACGTCAGGCATCCTTCGCTGCCGCGCGCGTCGCGCATCGCTTCCGGCAGGCTGATGTAACACGCCGACGAAATCCAGCCGCGTGGATGCACATGGTTGTGGTGGAACCCGTGCGGATGCAGCCTGACCGACCAGCTTCCGTTGAAGTGCCAGCCTGCACGCCTGCGGCGGCGCAGCGGATCGGTTCCGGCATCCATCCGTGCGGTGTAGTCGCGGATCGGATCGTCGAAGGCCCGGAACAACGCACCGATGACCGGGTCGCTGCTGCGCGTCAGATCCGCGGTGGTCTCCGTGCCGTGGCGCAATGACTGGAACAGCAGCGGATGCTGCAATGCGTCGTGCAGCTTGCCAAGACTGCGTTTCAGGTCCGCGAGAAACGCTTCAAGGCTGGTCCATGGTGGTGGCGCTTCCAACTGGCAGGGAACCACCAGCTTTTCGTAATCGCAGAGCTGCGCGTAGCGTTCGTCGCCGAGCATGCGCCATGCGGTCGTCTGCAACGCGATCAGGTATTGATCATCGGGCGAGCCGACGCGCAACGCCTCGCACAGCGGCAGCGCGCCTCGGGCATCGCCCACCCCCAGCATCGCTGCTGCTGCGAGCGTACGTGCCGCCGCATCGGCCGGTACCGCTCGCAATGCGCGATTCGCCAGGTCCAGTGCGGTGTGCGAATCGAATTCCAGTGCCGCGAGGCCGGCGCGCACCAGCAAGGCCGGTGGCGTTTGCGGGCGGCCGATCCGCGTGGAGAGGCACGCCCAGGCGTCACGCGCGTCACCTGCACCCTGCAATACCGCGGCCTTGGCGGCCCACAACGCATCGTTGTTGGGGAACGTCCACAGCGCGCGATCGAACTCCGCCGTCGCCGCCGCGACATCGCCGGTACGCATCCATACCAGCCGAGCGAGATCTCCCTGCGCATCCACATGCTGCGGTTCCAGCCCCAGGCAATCGCGCAGCGCCGCTTCCGCGCGATCGAATTCGCCCAAGGCCGCCAGGCTACGCGCCTGCGTGTAACACAGGGCCGCCGTGCGCGGACCCTGATCCAGGGTACGCCGAGCGATGGTTTCAGCTTCTTCGTGGTGGTTTGCCGCCTGCAGTGCGACGGCGAGTGCCTGGGCAGCTGCGGCATTTTCCGGAGACCTCGCGATGAACGCCCGGTAGTGAGCGATCGCATCCTTGCTCCGGCCCAGCGCAACCAGCGCCGTCACGTGCTGGATGGCCAATTCAGGCGGCATGTTGGCTTCGTTGCAAAACGACGCGAGGACCGCCAACGCACGCGAAGGTTGCCGGCGATCGTTGTAAAAGCGCGCGAGTATCGCTGCCGCACGCGGATCAGGAGGCTTTCCGCCGGCGGCTTGTTGCAGGTACGACTCCGCCTCGGCATGTCGGCCGCTGCCGAGCAACAGTTCTCCCAGCGTGGTCAGGGTCGGGGTCCAGTTCGCGTCGCGCTTCAGGGCGCGCCGCAGGATCCGTTCCGCGCCACCCGTATCGCCCAGCGCCAGCTTGGCGCCGCCGAGCAGCCGCTGCGCCTCGGCGTAATCGGGATGTTCATCGGCGATCGTCACCAGGCGATCGTGTGCCGCGCGGAATTCGCCCGCCTGCAGCAGTTGATTGACCCGCTGCATCGATTCGAGAAGCGCCGGCGGCGTCATTTGCATGGGATCATCGCGATGTGGATTGCAATCGTGGCTTGCCTTCGGCGTCCCGACCGATGGTAATGTCGAAGCGCTTGCCGCGAAACCTGACATTCCTGAGCGTCACGGATTTCCACCCGTCCGGCAATACCGGCCGATACGCTTCGACGAGCCCGGCCTTCTCGATGCGCAGGCCCGTCAATCCGTAGACGAGTGTTTGCACGAATCCCGCCGAACCGGTCAGGAAAAGGCCGGCGTTGTTGCGCGGCGTCTCGGTGCGCACATTGAAAGGCCGTTTCAGCATCGCCTTGCCGATGTCGGCCCCGAGCCAGCGTGCCACGTCGGCCGAATTGCCCAGCGCCGCAGCGGCCATGGCAAGCGGCGCGAGCCCCATCGTGGATGGCGTCCTCCCCGACTTTTCGATCGGCATCACGGAAATGCGGTAATCGTTGCGCCGCACGGTTTCGCTCATCGCCAGATCGAGTGACGGGAAGGCCAGGAATGCCAGATCATGGCTACCGGAAGTGTGCGGCACGCTCGCGTCGAAATCGAGATGATGCTGGCCCTGATCCGAAAACGGAATGTGCAAGCCGGCCGCGATTTTCGCCCAGCGCGGATCGGGCTTCGCGCCCACCAGCGCCGCGGCGGCGGTTGCGATGCGCAAGGCCTTTGCCGCCGAGGCATTGGTGAAAGCGTCGTCATCGACATGGGCGTAGGGCTCCTCCAGCGACACGACGTCGCGGATTTCGTATCGCCGTTTCGCGGCATCGTAGGTCGCACGACTGGCCCAGAACCCGGCGATGTCCCGGATCACCGGCCAGCCCTGATTCCGCAACCAGTCGAGGTCGTGCGTCGCCAGCCAGTATTGCCATTGCGCGATCGCGATGTCGGCGTTGACGTGGATTTCGCCAACACTCAGTCGATGCGCTGCGTACATCACCTGTTCGGTGCCGTTCCCGGGGTCGGCCTCCCACGGGTACTTGGCGCCGGCAAATCCCGCAGTGCGCGCACGCCGCTCCGCGGCGGGCAGGGTGCGATCACGGAACCTCACGATCGACCGTGCACGCTGGGGGTGCAACAGCAACAGCGCCGGGAAGATCCAGCTGTCGCTGTCCCAGAACACGTGCCCGACATATCCGGTGGTCAGCCCGCAGGCGCCCACCCCCCACGCGGTGTCGGGCGCCACATTGGCGATGAGGTAATACAGGTCCGAATGCACCGCGAGCTGCGCGCGCGGGTCGCCCTCGATCCGGATGTCCGATCGCCACAGCTTCGCCCACGCCGCGCGTTGCGCCGCGAGCATCGCTTCGAATCCGCGTGCGCGCGCCGACTCGGCCAGCGCAAGATCGGCTGCGGCATCGCCGCCCCACCCCTGTCGAGATACCGCGACGTACTTGGTGAAGACGTAGTGCCGGCCCTTCTGCAGCTTGACGCGCATGTCCAGGGCCAGGCGGTAGTCGGTGCGATCCACCTTCAATTCGAGCGGCCGGAGGCCGTCGGGCATTTGCACCGCGACGGCCTCGCCCATGCGCAGGCCGTTGGTCGCCCGACCATCGAGCCGCAGGGTCAGGTTCGCAGCATCGGCCCGCGCGTCCAGGACACGTACGTGGCCGGGGTACCAGATCGCGGCGCGATCCGGCCTCGCCGGTGGAACCGCCTTGAGCTTCAGGCCATGCGCCGCGAGCGCCTGGCGGAACCTGTCTCCGGTGAGGCCGGTGTCGCCGGGCAATTTCGCGAGCGGCAGGCGCGGCTGGTGCGGCGCCCACAACACCAGCGGAAACAACATTTCGACCACACCGTCGAACGCGGGCGTGATGGCGAACTGCACGGCCGCAAGGTGTGGCGAGGCCTCGCTCACGAAGCTGGTCACCGCAACATCGGTCGCCTTGTCGTGGTCGAGGTATCGATAGCGGGTGGTGAGCGTGGCCTCGTGCAGGTTCATCACCTGCCGGTAATCCCGAAACACCGAAGGCTCCAGCGGCGCATGATTCAGCCAGGTTCCCTTCGCGCCCGCGCGGTAATCTACACCGCTCCAGCCCGGAATCGCCGCCGGCCGCGCGATGTCATCCTTGCCGTAATCCATCAGCGCGACGACGTACGAGAGATTGCTCTCGGTTCCGCGCGGCGACGTGAAGGTCGAAAGATAGCCGTTCGCGAGCTCACCGGGGAAATAGGCGCTGAAATCCTTCGACGTCGCGGTCAGCAGAAAACCCTGATCCGTGACGGCACCGGAAGCCGATGCGACACCCGCGCAGGCAAGCAACACCAGGACTGCCCCGCGAAGGCCCATGTGTTTCACCCACACCCCCGCGACAGTGGCTCGCAGCGGCGATGGCCGAACCCGCCTGTCATTGCACCGCGTCAAAGCGCCTTGCGAACGAGATGCGCCTTGCCATCCGCGCCGCGCTCGATGGTGATGTCGTAATGCCCGCCGCGGAAGCTGATGTCTTTCAAGGTTACCGATTCCCAGCCCGGCGGCAGGATTGGCGCATATTCCTGATCCAGGCCCTTGCCGTCGATGCGCAGACCGCTCAATCCGTAGATGAAGCTCTGCACGAATCCCGCCGAGGTCGAAAGCAGATAGCCCGCGTTGTTGGTCACGGTTTCGGTGCGCACGTTGAACGGCGCCTTCAGATAGCCGACCAGGTTGCGATCGATCCAGTGGCCGACCGCCGGC
>JBOHYV010000188.1:0-5164 GCA_050738135.1 Rhodanobacteraceae bacterium
CCTCGAAGGCGCCGTCCACGTTGTCGGGAAGAAACTGACCGTGCCAGTGCACCTGTTCGTCGTGGTCGGTATCGTTGAAGATGTCGATCGTGGTCTGTTTGCCCTGCCTGAAGCGCAACAGCGGTCCGGGAAAGTCGCCGTTGTAGAGCGTGGTCGAGACGAAGCGTTCGGGGGCGAGTTCCAGCACGCCCGTGGCGATGCGCAGGGTGTAATCGGCCTGCCCGGTAATGGGTTTGGAGGCGGAGAGCGTCGCCTTCCCGGGGACCGCCGTGCTGGCGGCAAGGGCCTGGGCACCGGAAAAGGTTCCAGCTGCGAGTGCGGAAAGGCTTGCGGTCTTCAGGAAATTGCGACGGTCCATGGACGATTCGTCAGCAACGCGAATGAGAATTATAAACGGTTACACCCGCGTGTGGGCGCCCAGGCGGCCGCGTCGGTTTGGACGAGGATATTCGAAGAATCGTGCGTTGCGCCGGGAGCTTGATTGATTCGACCGGCACACCCGCCCGGCAATCCGGTGCCCCACAGCGTGGCTCAATGCGGCGCGGGGGCCCGTGGCGTGCGCTTGTAGCGGGTATGCAGGATGATGTCCCACAGCCCGGTGGTCACCCCGAAATTGGTCCCGGGGTGATAGTGATGGATGCTGTGGAAGCCCGCCCAGCGGCGCATCAGTGGGCTCTTGAAGCGGTGCACGTGGATCACCACGTGGCTGAGGCCGTAGGCGGCGTAACCCGCGGCAATGGCCCCGGCCAGCAGCAGCGCATAGCCGGCAGGGACGACGAGTGCGAGCAGTGCCGCCAGCCCGCACATGAACAGCGGCGGCAGGAAGAAGGGCAGCGCGTCGTAGCCGAGCGGGTCTTCATGGTGGTGGGTATGGCCGGCCTCGAACGGGCCGGTGTGGCCATGGAACAACCAGCGGTGTGCGGCGTATTCAAGGAAGGTGAACGCGAACAGGCCAAGAATGACCGCGAGCAACGCTGGCACCGGGCGCATCTGCCCGTACGCGATCCCCGCCGCGAGCAGCGCGATGCCGGTCAAGCTGTCGCAGGCCAGCCCGATACGCAAGTTGATGTGGCTGATGGACAGCCGCGCCAACGGCTGCGCAAGCCACTGCAGCGGTGCCTGAAGCGCCACGGTCTGGGCGTGTCCGTTGTGGTGGGCGGGCACATTCTGTTTGCTGGACACGGCGGGGGCAGCTCCTGTCGTGTGGCGGTCGCGCGAAATCCAAGGGCCCTGGCGGGTTGCCAGAGCGGCCCAAGTATAGTCACAAATGCCTGCCGGAGCTTGAACCAGGTCAAGGTGGGAACACGCCGAAATGACCGGCATGGCGCGGTGGCCGGACCTCGCCTATGGCCGACCTGCGATCGGCACCGGGCGCCGCGCATTTATCCCCGAAGGCTTGGGTCTCTCCGGACCAGGGTTGCCGGGCCTGGGCATGCGTCGTCCCATGCGCATCGGCATCCCTCCACAGCCGTCAAACCGATGCTGCGCGATGGTTGCCGTCCCGCAACTCAAACGCGGTGAAGATCGCAAACGCCAAGGCAACATCAGGGATCCCCTGGGGGCGGGTCACGCTTCAAGGATGGTCGCGCAGCCATTTTCGCACCGGAGCCGGCATGCCGAGGGCCGCCATGTCGTCGTCATTGCACCAACGCAGGTCGACGCTGTCCGCAACGGCAGGGCTTGCGTGCACCGGGCGCCATTCCAGCGGCGATGCATGCAGGCGAAAGTGCGTGAACCCGTGGCGGAAGCCCGGCAATGTCCTGGCGCGCTGGCCCTCAAGCACCGCAAAGCGTGACGCGACCGCTTGCGCGGTGTCCTCCTCGGCTGCTTCCGGCAGGCTCCACAAGCCCGGCCACACGCCCTGCGGAGGTCGCCGCTGCAACAACACGCGGCCATGCCGATCGCGCAACACGACGAAAATGGCGGCCCTTTCCGGCAGCAGCCGATGGGGACGCGGCGCGGGAATCCGGCCGGCGAGGCCTTCGCGGTAGGCCACGCAATCGCGCATTTGCGGGCACTGCGCACAACGCGGCTGGCTGCGCGTACACACCGTCGCGCCGAGATCCATGATCGCCTGCGTGTAATCCGCGATCCGTGTGGTCGGGGTGTGCGCCTCGGCGTGCAGCCACAGCGCCTTTTCCACTGCGCGTTCGCCCGGCCAGCCGCGCATGCCGTGGTAACGGCAGAGCACGCGCTTGACGTTGCCGTCGAGAATGCCATGGTGCTGGCCGTGCGCCAGGGTCAGGATTGCGCCGGCGGTGGAGCGACCGATACCGGGCAGCCCGGCAAGCGTATCGAAATCGCGCGGCAGTTCGCCCTGGTGTTGCGCCACGCAGGTTTTGGCAGCGAGCTGCAGGTGGCCTGCGCGCCGGTAGTAGCCGAGGCCCGACCACAGCGCCATGACCTGGTCTTCTTGGGCTGCGGCGAGCGCGTGCATGTCGGGTAGCGCGGCGACGAATCGTTCGAAGTAGGGAATGACCGTCGCAACCTGCGTCTGCTGCAACATCACTTCGGAAACCCAGACGCGGTAGGGGCTGCGCGGGTTCTGCCATGGCAGGTCGTGGCGTCCGTGCCGGTCGTACCAGTGGAGCAGCCGTCGCGCGAAGCCGTCCATCCGGTCAGTGTGAAGCCGCGGCCGCGGGCGCCGCAGTCGTGGCGCCGGAGGCAGGGGGCAAATCGGGACCGGCTTCGATGCTGAGCCCGCTGGCCTTGAGCCAACCGAAATCGAGTTGCTGCACTTCGGCTTTGCCGGTGAAAGGCATGGGCTGTGGCGCTGGCCCCGGCTTGGCCGCCAGCAGCCGTTTCCACCAGTGGCCGAACTCGGTGGGTTGCAGATGCAGGTCGGCATGCACGTCGTCGCCATCGAGTTTCAGTGCGACGGTCATGGGTACAGCACCTTGTGCGGGCGATACATCGAGCCCGATCCTGTCGGTGACGATATGGTCGGCTTGCACAACTGCGCGGGCTGCCGTGGCCGAGCTTGCCGGTGCGCTCGCGGGTGGCGGCGCCAGGGAGCGGTGGCGCACGCTGCCCTTGAGCTGCATCGCGAACGCATTGCCGCCGCGCCAACTGCCCTGCCCGGCGAGCTGCAGCGACATGCCTTGTTGTTCGGTCAGGTTGAAACGCAGTGCATCGAATTCGATCACGCCGCTATGCGCCGTCGAGGGCACGGTGGCAAGGACCGCGGAAAAACCGTGCCCGGTGGCGGTGCGTGCCGACAAGTCCATCCGGAAGGCTTGTCCGGGCGCCAGTGCTCCGGTCTCGACACTGAGGTCGAAGAGCAACGGTGAGCCATTGTGCGTGAGCGTGCCATGGCTCATGTCCACGCCGGTGGTGATCGTTGGCAGCGTCGGTGGCCCCGCGTGGTGCGGCAACCGCTTCAGCAATGTTCCGAGTTCGTCGAGGTCGACGCGCGGAGCCTCCACATCGACACGTTCAATCGCCACGTCGCCGTGCAACAGCGCACGCCACGGCACCACGATCGTGGCGCCATTGGCTTGCAGGACCGGCGTGTTCGAGCCCGCGATCGTCAGGCTGAAGGCTTTCAGTTTCACGCCGGGGCGCGGAAACAGGGTCGGTTTTGCGGGCGCCTGGATGTTCAGCCTCAGGCCGATGGCCGCAAGATTGTTTTCCAGCAGCGTGGTGAACCGTTGCGGCTGCAGCAGGTTGTGGACATGGATGGCCAGCGCAATCGCGAGCGCGATCAGCACCGCGATGACCGCCAGCACGATCCAGCGCAGAAGGTGCCGCGGCGTTGGCGGAGCTGCGGGCATGCGGCCTAGGTGCCAGCCGGCAACAGTCCATCCACGAACGCGCGCGCATCAAAAACGCTCAGATCCTCCGCGCGTTCGCCGAGGCCCACGTAACGGATCGGCAGTGCGAATTCGCGGGCCAGCGCGAACACCACGCCACCCTTGGCGGTACCGTCGAGTTTGGTGACCACGAGCCCGGTCACGCCGATCGACTGCATGAATTGGCGAACCTGGTTGATCGCGTTCTGCCCCGTGGTGCCGTCGATCACCATCAGCACTTCGTGCGGTGCGTCTGCATCCAGTTTGCCGAGCACCCGCTTGACCTTGGCCAGCTCGTCCATCAAGACGGAACGTGTGTGCAGGCGGCCGGCGGTATCGGCAATCAGCACGTCCGCGGAATGCGAGACGGCCATTTGCAGGGCATCGAAGATCACGCTGGCGGAATCCGCGCCCTGTCCCTGCGCGCACACCGGCACACCGAGGCGGACACCCCATTCCTGCAACTGGGCGACCGCGGCGGCACGGAAAGTGTCGCCCGCGGCCAGCAGCACATCGCGGCGTTCCTGCCGGAAGCGCCGGGCCAGCTTGCCGATGGTGGTGGTCTTGCCTACGCCGTTGACGCCGACCACCAGTAGCACAAAAGGCTTGTGCTCACCGACTTCCAGCGGTTGCGCGACGGGTTCAAGCAACGCGGTCAGCCGCGCGCGCAAGGCTTCGCGCAGGGCAGCGGCATCGGCAAATTCGCGCTTGTGCGTGCGCCGTCGCAGGTCGTCGATCAATTCCGAGGTTGCGGCGACGCCGACGTCGGACGAAAGGAGGATGACTTCCAACTGGTCCAGCAATTCATCGGAAAGCGCAGGGTTGCGCGAGAACAGCGATGACAATCCCCGCGCGAATCCACTGCGCGACAGGCGTCCGCGCCAGCCTCGTCGCGGCTGCGTCGCGATCGCGAGGAGATCATCGGGGCCGTCAGCGACGTTCGGCAGGGCAGGGTCGGGCCACGTTTCCGATCCGGGTTCCTGCCGCGGCGGCAGCTCCGACGGTTCCGGCAATATGCTGTCCCTTGGCGAAGACTCATCACCGGTCGGCTGCGGCTGGTGCGGCGGTTTGCGATTGGCCAGTTTGTTCCAGAGGCTCGACATGGGATTCGGGTTGCAGTGCACAAAGCGGAATGCTAGCACCCACTTGCCAACGCCAGGCTTAGCGTGTGCGATCCGCGGCCTGCCTTTCCACGATGGCGGCACCGTTTTGCTTGCGGCGGGCGCATGACCAAATACAGCCACGACGCGGGGCCCGCGGGGCAGATCCGCATCGTCGGTGGCCGTTTGCGCGGCTCGCGGCTGAGCGTGCCGGCGCTGCCGGGCTTGCGGCCCACGCCGCAGCGCTTGCGCCAGACCCTGTTCGACTGGCTT
>JBOHYV010000189.1:0-5164 GCA_050738135.1 Rhodanobacteraceae bacterium
AACTGGGCTCCGCGCAAAGGACGCTGGTGACCCAGGCGCTCGACGCATCGATCGGGTGGGCAAAGTCGACCGATTTCAGTGATCCCGGCAAGGCAAAAAAGGCGATTGGCCTGGTTTGCGCCACTGCCCGGCAGTTGCACGTCGAGACGCTGGCGCAGTGGCGTGCGCTCGACTACGCGGGCACCATGGAGCGCTACGGGGTTATCTGGAGAGCGCTCGAGAAGCTGCTCGACATCTACGGACTCGATCTCGCCAAGGTCCTGAACGAGGCCAGCGTCCAGGCCGTCGGCCATGACGGCAACCGCGCGACCATCGAGGTGAAGCTGACGCTGGCTGACAAACCGTTGTCGGCCGAGTGGCCGATGGTGAAGCAGGAAGGGCATTGGTACGACGAAGCGATGCTGGAAGCATGGCGCAAGGCGCATCCCGCGCCTGCTTCGAGCGGCAGCTCCGCGCCGGCGGCTGCCGGAAGTTCGATCGCGCCGACCGGGGCGCCATCGGCCACCTCCGTTATCCCGCCTGCGGCTTCGCGTTCCTGATTTTGTCTGACTGCTTGCCGGCATCCGACCGGCTGTACTGGCCGGCGCCCTGGCCGCGCGAGCAACGCGCAGGGTTGTGGGACAATCCCGACTCGTGCGCCCTTGGGCCTATTAACGCTATGCCAAACGGCCGCGCCGTCGGCCCATTGCTCGCAGGGCAAGGAAGAGTGAGGAAGATGTATGTCGATACATAGACGAGCGATGACACAGCCATGCGGGCAATGGGCCACGGCCCGAAGGGTTGCTCCGCAACAGTCGCCATACGGCGGCACGCGCCTTGGCCATAGAACCACTATGGCGCCGCGGCGCGCAACCTTGTCTGGCAACCGCTGCGGAAGCAACGCGGTTCGCTTGGCATAGAGCGAACAGACCCAAGGAGTCGACCATGCAGCAACGTACCCTTATTGCCTCCCTTCTCGCTGCGGCGCTGGTGCTGGGCTTCGGCACCGCTTCGGCCAGCGGCAACGTCGCCGCCGGCAAGAAGAAGGCCGTCGCCTGCGAAGCCTGTCACGGCAAGGACGGAAATGGCATCGCGCCGAATTACCCCGCGCTCGCAGGCCAGTACCAAGACTATCTGGAACAAGCACTGCACGAATACAAGGATCGCCAGCGCGTTCACCCCATCATGGACGCCATGGCCGACCCGTTGACCGATCAGGACATCCAGGACTTGGCGGCGTTTTTCTCCAGCCTGCCGAGCAAGCTCTCCGACCTGCACGGCAAGGTCAACGGCGGCAACTGAGCGCACCACATGGACCTCGCCGAACTGGCCGCGCAGCACTGCGAACCCCGCAAAGGGCAGCAGGCACTGGACGAGGTGCGAGCGCGGGAGCTGCTTGCGCTGCTGCCTGGATGGCAGGCTGGCAACGACGGCAAGACGATTGCCAGAACCTTCCGCTTCAAGGACTTTTACGAAACCCTGGGCTTCGTCAACGCCATCGGCTGGATGGCCAACCGGCAGGATCACCACCCCGATCTCGAAGTCGGCTACAACCGTTGCGTGGTGCACTGGTCCACGCACGATGTTGGCGGACTTTCGATGAATGATTTCATCTGCGCGGCACGCGTCGAAGCCATTGCGCACGCGTGATGTTCGTCCACAGGCGGACGATGGTGGAGGCGCACCCGGAAGCCTGGTTATGCTCGCCACCCCGGAATCGCGAAGCGATATCCGGGATCCAGTGCCTTCGTGTATCGGTACTTTGCGATAAAGACACTGGATTCCCGCTTTCGCGGGAACGACGATGAGGGGCTAATCTGACATCGAATCACCAAACAAAAACGCGGCCCAAGGGCCGCGTTTTTGTTTCCTGCAACGACGCGCCGATCTTACTGCGCGCCGATCTTCACCAGGGTCACGTCGAAGATCAGGGTTTCGTTGGGCGGAAAGCCGTTCTTCGGATCGGAACCGTAGGCAAGATCGGACGGAATCGTGATCTCGTAGTGGCTGCCTACGGGCATCAACATCAGCGCTTCCCTGAAGCCCGGGAACACGTTGGCAAGATCGAGCTTGGCCGGGCCGCTGCCGTGCTTGGCCGAGGAATCGAACTCCTGTCCATTCACGAACGTGCCGGTGTAGTTCACTTGCACCGTGTCGGTGGCCGTCGGCTTGGGGCCGGTGCCTTGCGCGATGATCTGGTACTGCAAACCGTCGGCGGTAAGGTGTACCCCCGGATGCGTCTTGTTCTTGGCGAGGTAGGCATCACCCGCCTTCTTGTTCGTCGCCGCAACCTTGTCGAATTCCTGCTTGGCGCGTGCCGCAATTTCCTGCTGGAAGGCCGGAACCGCGGTTTTCAACTCGGCTTCGCTCATCGTCGGCTTCTTGCCCTCCAATGCGCGCGTCACCGCCTGTCCGACCTGTAGCGGACTGATCATGTCGCGCGCCCAATCCGGAAACCGCCCGGCCAATTCATAACCGACGATCTGGCTCGCTTGAGCCTTGCTGACCGTCTTGGTCGTCGCGGGCTTGGTTTGAGCCTGCGAAATACCCGCGACGCACAGTGCGGCGATCACGGCAACGGCGACCAGGCTCGGCCGCATGATCTGCTTCATCGGTGTTTTCCTCTGGTGAATGGTGGTGGCGCGCTGTCGCGTGACGATGCATCAATCATGAAGCTTCCCATTCTCCATGTTTCCATCCGCAATGACAATGCGCAGGGGCTATGACCGTGGCGCCACCGCGGGGTTCATTTATGTGACCTTGTCGCGGGGGTCGTTGCCATCATCGCCGTCCATTGACGCGACGATCCAGGTCGGCCGGGCGTCGATCCGTGGGCTGGCGGCGACCCGGGAGGCGGAAATCGGCATCCGGACGCGATGGCTGGCACCGGCACCCATGACTGATGGCAGGGGGGTGTTGACTTCGATTTGTCTTGTGTTATAGTTCACTACAACACTGGTCAACGAGGTCACTAAAGGAGACCCGCCATGAACGTCCGCAAGCCCACCACCATATTCGCCGCCATGCTGATCACCGCCGCCGGGATCGCTGGCATCACCAACTACCGCAACGCCGCCGCCGATGCCGCCCATGCGGCCATCGACGCCAGCGCCGCCACGGTCATCACCACCATGCCCACCATCACCACCCTGCCCACCATCACGGTCCGGCCGACCCGCGAGCAGCTTCGCGAACTGCGCAACCTGAAAAAAGGCAACGCGGGCTCGGCTTCGGCCTCTGCCGCGGACGTGGTCACACCGTACTATTCGTTCGCTTCCGACAAAATCAGTGCCTGATCAATCCTGAAGGGCCTTGAAGCCGTGAGGATGGAAACATCGCCAGCAGGATCGAAACCATGAGCGTAACCTGGAACGACAACGTCCCGATTTACCGTCAGCTGCGCGAACGCGTGGTGGCGATGATCCTGGACGGCGCCCTGCACGAGGGTGATGCCCTGCCTTCGGTGCGCCAGGTCGCGGCGGACTACCAGATCAACCCACTCACCGTTTCCAAGGCCTATCAGGAATTGGTGGATGAGCAGTTGGTGGAAAAGCGCCGCGGTCTCGGCATGTTCGTCACCGACGGCGCCCACGAAGCGCTGCTCAAGAGCGAACGCGAACACTTCCTACGCGAGGAATGGCCGCGCCTGCGCGCGCGCATCGAGCGCATGGGACTGGATCTGCAAAAACTGCTGGCGTCAAAGCCAGCTTCCGACAAGAGGGAATCGCCATGAACGTCGCAGCCGAAGCCATCGCGGAACAATCCGCCAACCAGCCGGCGGCGGGATCGGAAAACGTCATCCACGCGCACGCGCTCACCAAGCGCTACAAGAATGCGGTGGCGCTGGATGGCGCCGAATTCCGGGTCGGTTCGGGCCGCATCGTCGGCCTGATCGGCCCCAACGGCGCCGGCAAGACCACCGCGCTGAAGGCCATCCTGGGACTGACCGACTTCGAGGGCGACCTGAAGGTGCTGGGCATGGACCCGCGCCGCGAGCGGCCCAAACTGATGCGCGAGGTGTGCTTCATAGCCGACGTCGCCACCCTGCCGCGCTGGATCCGCGTGCACGAGGCCATCGACTTCGTCGCCGGCGTGCACCCGCGCTTCGATCGCGCCCGCTGCGAGCAATTCCTGGCGCGTACCAAGCTGCAATCCAATCAGAGGGTTCGCGAATTGTCGAAGGGCATGATCGTGCAGTTGCACCTCGCGATCGTGATGGCCATCGACGCGCGCCTGCTGGTGCTGGACGAGCCGACGCTGGGCCTGGATATCCTCTATCGCAAGCAGTTCTACCAGAGCCTGCTGGAGGACTACTTCGACGACAACAAGACGATCCTCATCACCACCCATCAGGTCGAGGAGATCGAACACATCCTCACCGACCTGTTGTTCATCCGTGACGGCAAGATCGCGTTGGCCACCACCATGGATGAAATGGGCGCGCGCTTTGCCGAGGTGCTGGTCGGCCCGGAGCAGGTCGCAGCCGCGCGCGCGCTGAAGCCCGTCGACGAGCGCGCCGCGGTGTTCGGCAAGAGCATTTTCCTGTATGACAGTGCGGATCCGGAGCAGCTGGCGCACCTGGGCGAGGTCAAGCGGCCATCGGTCTCCGACCTGTTCGTCGCCATGATGAAAGGAACGTACGCATGAACGCGATCGTCAAATCGCCGTTTGCATGGTTGCTCAAGCGCGAGTACTGGGAGGAGCGGCGCGGCTTCCTGTGGGCCCAGGTGATCGTCGCCGGCGTGATCATCGTGCTCAGCATCCTCGGCATCATCGTCGCCGAAGCCACCCGCGCACGCTGGAGCGGGCACATCCGGATCGGCGCCAGCGGCAACCTGAGCGACACGCTCCAGAACGCACTGAGCCACAACATGGACGGACTGGTCCATGCCCTGGACGCGACGATGCTCATGTTCGGCATGTTCGCCGCGATCGTGCTGTTCTTCGTGATTTTCTTCTACCTGCTCGGCGCCCTGTACGACGACCGCCGCGACCGCAGCATCCTGTTCTGGAAATCACTGCCGCTGTCGGATACCTCCACTGTGATTTCGAAGGTGGTCTCGGCCATCATCCTCGCGCCCCTGATCGCGGTGGTGGTGGTGCTGGCCGGTTACATCGTCCAGCAGATCGTCATGAGCATCTGGTTCGCGGCCCACGGCCTGAACCCCTTCCCGTTGCTGTGGGC
>JBOHYV010000190.1:0-5150 GCA_050738135.1 Rhodanobacteraceae bacterium
CCTGCATCCGGGCTACGAAGCATGCTGCATCTTTTGCGCGCACGTAGACCAACGCGTAGCCCGGATGGAACGAAGTGGCGATCCGGGGCCGTATCGCGGAGACCTCTCCGGCTTGCGGCGCTACGCGCCTGCATCCGGGCTACGAAACATGCTTCAAAGAGCATCCCTCTCGGGCCCCCTTCACAAGCGATGGGGGAAGATAATGGGGCGATATCGCAAATCACCCCCTTCCAACGGAATGGGTTCGCGCCGCAGGCGCGGGGGGATGCACGCTGCGCCGCGCGTAAAACTCCGCCACATAGCGATCCAGTGACTGCAACTCGATTGCCTCGCGCAATTCCCGCATCAAGGTCAGGTAGTGATGCAGGTTGTGGATCGTCGCGAGCTGCGCGGCGAGGATTTCACCGCAGTGGTCGAGATGGCGCAGATACGCGCGCGAAAACCCATTCGCGCATGCGTAGCACCCACAACCTTCCTCGATGGGGCGTGGGTCTGTTGCATATTTCGCGTTGCGAATGCGCAGCGTGCCTGCGCGGGTGAACAGAAATCCGTTGCGCGCGTGCCGCGTCGGCATCACGCAATCGAACATGTCGATACCGCAGCGCACGGCTTCCACGATGTCCTCGGGCCGGCCGACGCCCATGAGGTAACGCGGCTTGTCGGCGGCCAGCCGCGGTGCCGCGGATTCCAGTGTCGCATTGCGCTCGGCTTCGGGCTCGCCCACCGCAAGACCGCCCAGTGCATAGCCGTCGAACCCGATTTCCAGCAAGCCTTGCGCCGAACGCGCGCGCAAATCTTCGTGCACGCCGCCTTGTACGATCCCGAACAGGGCATTGTGATTATCGAGCTCGTCGAACGCGCGTCGCGAGCGCGCAGCCCAGCGCAATGACAACTCCATCGATTCGCGCACCATGCCTGCGTCAACCGGTTGGCCGTCCAGCGAGTACGGTGTGCATTCATCGAACGCCATCACGATGTCCGAATCGAGCAGCGTCTGGATACGCATGGATTCCTCGGGCGACAGGAACACCCGCGACCCATCCACCGGTGAGGCGAAGGTAACGCCTTCCTCGGTGAGTTTGCGACGTTTGGCCAGCGAGAATACCTGGAAGCCGCCGGAATCGGTGAGGATCGGTCCGCTCCAGCCGATGAATCGATGCAGACCGCCAAGTTCGCTGACCACATCAAGGCCGGGACGCAACCACAAGTGGAACGTGTTGCCGAGGA
This sequence comes from Rhodanobacteraceae bacterium, assembly GCA_050738135.1. Lineage (GTDB taxonomy): Bacteria > Pseudomonadota > Gammaproteobacteria > Xanthomonadales > Rhodanobacteraceae > 66-474. The sequence goes on from JBOHYV010000190.1 coordinate 1,228, forward strand.
TGATTTGCGCGCCGACTTCGACAAGGTCGCGCGGTGTCATCGCCTTGACCGATCCATAGGTGCCGACCGGCATGAAGGCGGGCGTCTCGACCACGCCGCGCGGCAGCGAGACGCGGCCGCGGCGAGCGGGACCGTCAGTGGCGAGAAGTTCGAAGTGCATGGATCTCTTTTCGGGACTCGGGACTCGGGACTCGGGACTCGGGAAGCGTAACAACCCTATCGTCACTCCGGCGCAAGCCGGAATCCATCTGGCTTTCCTTGAATCAACATGGATTGACTCGCGCCATCCCTGGCGCCCGCCGTTCCGGCCGCCTGCGGCGTTCGCGTTGGCAGTCCTGACAACGCAGTCGGCCCCGGCATGACGACAAGAAAATCAGGCTCGCCCGTATCCCGAGTCCCCAGTCCCCAGTCCCGAGTCCCTGCTTTCAGGCCACACCAGCATCGCATCGCCGTACGAGTAGAACCGGTAACGCTGTTCCACCGCGTGCCGGTACGCCGACAGCACGAATTCGCGCCCGGCAAACGCGGAGACCAGCATCAGCAGGGTCGATTCGGGCAGGTGGAAATTCGTGATCAGGCCGTCGACGGAAGTGATCCTGTAACCCGGGAAGATGAAGATACGGGTTTCACCCGCGAACGGCTCCACTTCACCAGGGGCGCCGCGCGCCGCCTCCAGCGCGCGCACCACGGTGGTACCAACCGCGATGACCCGGCCGCCACGGGCACGCGTGCGGCGGATTTTTTCGACCAATTCGGCGCCGACGTTCAGCCACTCGCGATGCATCTCGTGGTCTTCGATCTTTTCCGTGCGCACCGGCTGGAACGTGCCCGCGCCCACGTGCAGCGTGACGTATCCGGATTCCACGCCGTGCGTGCGCAGCGCATCGAGCAACGGGGCATCGAAATGCAGCCCGGCGGTGGGTGCGGCGACCGCGCCCGGCCGGCATGCATAGACGGTCTGGTAGCGCTCGGCGTCGCGCGCGTCGTCGGGCCGGCTGATGTAAGGCGGCAACGGCATGTGGCCGATGCGCAGCAGCAGTTTCTCCAACGGCTCGGCGCATTCGAACCTGAGCTCGAAGAATGCGCCATCGCGACCCACCACGCGCACCGGGGTGCCATCATCCAGTTCGATCAGGCTGTTTTCACGCGGCTTCTTGCTGACTCCGAGCATCGCGACGGCAGTATGCGTGCCGGTGATCCGCTCCAGCATGATCTCGACCGCGCCTCCGCTGGATTTGCGCCCGAACAGGCGCGCCGGCAACACCCGGGTATCGTTGAACACCAGCAGATCGCCGGGTTCCAGCAGTTGCGGCAAATCGTGGAAAGCGCGATCAGACAGGTCGCGACGCACGGCGTCCGCCACCAGGAGACGGCTGGCGCTGCGTCTGGGCAACGGCTGCTGCGCGATCAGTCCGACTGGAAGGTCGTAATGAAAATCGGATTTCTTCAAGTGCAGAGAAACGCGGGATTGCAGGCTCGCATTGTAGGCGGGAACGATTCTCCCCCTCCCCCGCAAGGGGAAGGGGCGATCCCTCGCAGATGTCACGCTCGTTCGGCTTACAGCCAACCCTTCTGGCGCGCCAATCGATACGCCTCGATGCGGTTGGCGACGCCGAGTTTGCCGATGGCCTCGGAAAGGTAATTGCGCACGGTGCCGTGCGAGAGATTGAGTTTCTGCGCGATATCGCCGGCACTTTGGCCTTCGCCCGCGAGCCGCAATACCTGGCGTTCGCGATCGTTGAGCGGGTCGCCTTCGGTCCAGGCTTCGAGCGCCAGTTCCGGATCGATCGCGCGGCCACCGCGGTGGACCATGCGCAAGCCGTCGGCAAGCTTCTCTGCCGGTGCATCCTTCAGCAGATAGCCCGACACCCCCGCATCCAGCGCGCGGCGCAGATAACCCGAACGTGCGAACGTGGTCACGATCACGACCTTCACCGGCAATTCATGGCGCTGGATGCGTTGCGCCAGTTCCAGCCCGGTCAAACCCGGCATTTCAATGTCCGAAACCAGGATGTCGGGTTTCAGGCGTTCGACCTCACGCCACGCCGCTTCGCCGTCCGGCGCGGAACCGAGTACCTCGATGTCGGGTTCAAGCGCCAGCAACGCGGCCAGCGCGCCGCGCACCATCGCCTGGTCCTCAGCCAACAACACGCGGATCATGCGTGGCTGCCCGCGCGCTGCGTCAGCGGCACGATCATCGCAGGCGTATCGTTCCGCGCGGAGCGTGCGGTTTCCTTTGCTCCGGGCGCCTGCACAGGCAAGGAGACCTCGATGCTGGTCCCACGCCCATGCGGCGACTCGATATCGAGCTCGCCGCCTTGTGCGGCGATGCGCTCACGCATGCCGGTCAGGCCATTGCCGCGCGCGTTGACGCCGCCACGACCGTCATCCCTGATCCGCATCACGACCCGCTCCGGACCCGCGATCACCGTTATCTCGACGCGATTGGCGCGTGCGTGCCGCTGGATATTGGTGACGGCTTCGCGCAGCACCAACGCCAGGCACGTCTCGATCTCCGCCGGCCAATTCTCCTCCCGTTGGTCGCGCCAGTATTCCATGTGCACGCCGGCGGCCTCGAGCAATAACCGCGCCGACGCCAATTCCGACACCAGCGCCGCGGCGCGGATACCGCTGACCGCGCTGCGCATCTGCGACAACGCGTCGCGCGCCACCCTCTCGACATCGGCGATCTCGCGCCGGGCCGCACGCGGATCGCGTTCGATCAGCCGCCCGGCCAGTTCGGACTTCAACGCCACCATCGACAAGGTATGCCCCAGCAGGTCGTGCAGGTCGCGGCCGATGCGTTCGCGCTCGGCGCTTGCGGCAAGGCGCCTGACTTCATCGTGCGACAAGCGCAACTCGGTCTGATGCTCCCAAACAGCTCTCTTGTACATGCCCGAGATCCCGACGACCACCCCGACCAGCAAGGCATTGACAAGATACGGCCAGGGGAACCCGACCCATAGCCATTCCAGCGAGTACAACGCGAGGAACGCCAGCATCACGCCCGCGGCGCGACGCCGCGAACCTGAAAAAGCTGCCATCGCGCATGCGTAAACCAGATAGGTTTCCGCGAATGGATTGAAAATCGTGACGATGCCACCGAGCGCCGCGATGGCCACGGCAACCCCGAGGATGTACTGTCGCGGGCAGGTATAGGCGCGCCAGTACAGATACAGGTACACCGGCAGGCTCGCTAGCGTCGGCCACAACCAATTGTGGAAGCCCCCGGCGACGTCGAACAGCGCGGGCCCGAATACCCATCCAACCCACACCACCGACAGGTACGGCGCAACACGAACCACCAACGGACCTCCCCGCGCGCGTCGACAGGCCAGGCTGGAGTCCGGGGCGACCTTGATGAAAATGTCTTCGAGTCTGGAGCGGTTCATGGCTCTAGCATGCGCCTTTGGGGGCTACCGTACAAATGGCAAGCAGTCAGCGATCCTGGATCCGTCGCCAGCCGCGCACGGCGAATCCGAGGAAAATGGCAGTGAAGGCCACGAGATAGGCAACATGGACCACGAAACTGCCGTGCGCGTCCATGTGGATGATTCCGAGCGCGAGCTGCGAGAGGTGGTAGGTCGGCAGCGCCCGCGCGAACTCCTGCAGCCAATGCGGCAGGAATTGCAGCGGCACCCACAACCCGCCCAGGAACGCCATCGGCAGGTAGATCAGATTGACGACCGCAGTCGAGGCCTGGCCGTTGACCCGCGTGCCGATCACCAGACCCAGCGCGCAGAACGGCACCGCACCGAACACCAGCACCAGTACCAGGGCGACCCATTCGCCAAGCGGGAGCCTCACGCCGCCGAAGGCCGCGCCGAGCACGAACAACAGCAACACGATCACCAGCGCGAACAGCATCGCCATCGCCGCCTTGGCAAACAGGTAGGCCAGCGGCGGCATCGGCGCCACATGCC
>JBOHYV010000191.1:0-5118 GCA_050738135.1 Rhodanobacteraceae bacterium
GTGGGGGGCGCCGGTGGCGGCGCTGGCGGTGTTGCTGGCGGGCTTCTACGCGGAGTGTCTGGTCGCGATCGCGCGCATCGCCGCGGTCACCGGCTTTCCGTTCGGCCAGGCCTTCCGCGCCGGCGGCACCGGATTGATGCTGCAGGTCGCCGAGCTCGGATTGAATGCCGTGTCGATCCTGGTCTACGCAGGGGCTGCGGTCGTGGCGGCAGTGCTGGCTGCATGGCTCGCATCTTCTTGCGATCGTCCCTGATCGCTGCATCGCCAATCACCGTGTCCAAGAACAAAACACTTGCGGCTACCGGGCACCAGAACGGCCATCCATGGCCTGACTTTTCACAACAGCCGCTTCGCTCGCGGCGCTTGTTCATCGTTTCTTCGACTCTTCGCGGCGCCTCGTCCCTCAGACATCCAGGGTCTTGAGACCCGCCACCAACTCGCCGGCCATGGCCTGGCCATCTCCGTACAACATGCGTGTGTTGTCGGCGTAGAACAGCGCATTCTCGATCCCGGCGAAACCCTTGCCGCGTCCGCGCTTGATCACGATCACGTTCCTGGCCCTGGATACGTCCAGGATCGGCATCCCGTAGATCGGCGAACCCTTGTCGGTGCGCGCGACCGGGTTCACCACGTCGTTGGCGCCGATCACCAACGCGACGTCGGTGTTGGGAAATTCCGGATTGATGTCGTCCATGTCGGCGATGAGGTCGTACGGCACGCCGGCTTCGGCCAGCAGCACGTTCATGTGGCCCGGCATGCGGCCGGCGACCGGGTGGATCGCGAACTTCACCTTGACGCCACGCTCGATCAGCAGTTTCGCGAATTCCCAGACCTTGTGCTGCGCCTGTGCGACCGCCATGCCGTAGCCGGGAACGATCGCGACGCGTTCGGCGTAGGCCATCATCACGGCGGCATCGGCCGCGTCGATCGGTTTCAGCGCACCGGAAATTTCCTGTAGTTCGCCCCCGCCGCCCGCACCGAAGTTGCTGAACAGCACGTTCGCCAGCGAGCGGTTCATGGCTTTCGCCATCAACTGGGTCAGCAACGTGCCGGCCGCGCCCACCACCATGCCGGCGATGATCATGGCCTCGTTCTGCAGCACGAAACCTTCGAACGCCACCGCAAGACCGGTGAAGGCGTTGTACATCGAGATCACCACGGGCATGTCGGCGCCGCCGATCGGCAGCGTCATCGCAATGCCGAACACCAGCGCCAGGGCGAAGAAAGCGGCCAGCAAGCCCCATGCAAATGCATGGCCTTCAATGCCCGCGACCAGCGCGACGATGCCGCACGCCACCGCCGCGACGAACATCGCGAGATTCACCCAGCGCTGCAAAGGGAACACGAAGCGCCGATCCATCCAGCCCTGCAACTTGGCGAACGCGATCAGTGAACCCGTCAACGACACCGCGCCGATCAGCGCGCCCACGAAGGCCAGCACCAATTCGACCGGGCTGAGGTGCACGGCGGCATTCGCCAAGGCTTCGGGCCGGATCGGCGAGGTATCGGCAACGAGCATCAGCGCAGCGTTGGACTTGATCAGTTCCACCGCGCCGATCGCCGCGGCCGCGCCGCCGCCCATGCCGTTGAACAACGCTACCATCTGCGGCATCGCGGTCATCGGCACGCGTCGACTCACGATCCACGAAATCGCCACGCCGACGACGATCGCGATCACCATCGGCAGCAGGTTGTGCATGCCCGGCAGGAAGAACGTCGCCAGGATCGCCGCGGCCATGCCCGCGCCGGCCCAGATGATCCCGCTGCGCGCGGTGCGCGGCGAACTCATGCGTTTCAGGCCCCAGATGAAAAGGACGGCGGCGATGAAATAGATCGCGTCGACGATGGTGGGCATGTACGCGGGGAGGGTCATCAGTATTCCCCAACAATCAAAACGTCGTCCCGGCCATGGATTGGCCGGGATCCAGTGCCAAGGATGGCAATCGTCACCATTCTCGTCGGCGACTTCTTTTCTGGACCCCGTGTCATCGGCCGTCCTTGGCCTGCACGGGGCTGCGGCTTCCTGCCTTGCTTGTCTTGAACATCTCCAGCATTCGTTCGGTGACCACGTAGCCGCCCGCGACGTTGCCGGCCGCCAGCAGCACCGCGATTACGCCGATGGTGACCTCAACGGTGCCGTGGGCGTGCCCCAGCGCCACCATCGCACCGACCAGCACGATGCCGTGCACGAAGTTGGACCCGGACATCAGCGGCGTGTGCAGGATGACCGGCACCCGGCTGATGATCTCGTAGCCGGTGAACGCCGCCAGCATGAAGATGTACAGTGCAACGAACCCGGTCATTGTGCCGCCCTCCTCCTGCCGAAGGCGCCATGATAACGGCACGCGCGATCCGGCACCGGTCGGTCAACCCCGCCTGCGCTGATGCGTTATCAAAGGCAAGTCAGGATGCACGAGCCCAGCGATGCCGAACCGATCCGCGCGAGCGCGACTGCAATGAACGCCACGGCCGCCCTCGAGGCGACCCCGGTGCTGCCGGGGACCACTGCCACACGGCCGGTGGCCAAGACGATCGAGGCGTTCCTGGTATCCGTCGAACGCCGCGCATGGCGCATCGCGGAAATCGCGCTGCGCGACCCCGACGAGGCACTGGACGCCGTACAGGATGCGATGCTGCGCCTGGTCAGGCGCTACTCCGGCAAGCCGGCCGAGGAATGGCCGCCGTTGTTTTGGGGCATCCTGCGACGGCGCATCACGGATTTGCAGCGTCGACGCACGGTGCGCAACCGGATCCTTGTATGGACCGGGCGCGCAACTGGCAGCGACGGCGAGGAACTGCCTCCATGGGAAGCTCCGGATCCGGGCCCCGGCCCTGCGCGGGCGCTGGCTTCGCGGCAGGCGTTTGCTGCGATGTCTGCGGCCATCCGCGCACTGCCCCGTCGCCAGCAACAAGCGTTCATGTTGCGGGTGCTGGAAGGATTGGACGTTGCGGATACGGCGAAGGCGATGGGGTGCAGCGACGGCAGCGTCAAAACCCATCTTTCGCGGGCCATGGAAGCGCTGCGCACACAGCTCGAGGACTGGCGATGAGTACGGTAAAAAAACAAACGATCAATGAATTGCATAGCAATCATGATGTTGAATCTCGTGCGCAAGCCGTCTTCAAAAGCGCCTGCGAGAACGCTGATTCGTACCACACGTTGCGTCTCGGGCTGGCGCGCCGCAAGGCAATGAATGCCGGCGCCGCACACTTCGCGGTGCGCATCTGGGCGCCGCTGGCGGGTGCCGCCTGTTGCGCACTTGTGGCCGGAGTCCTGTGGATGCGTCCTGCCGCGCGGGTCGCGCCCACCGCAAACATCGTCGCGTCATCGACAGCCATTGTTTCCAGCCAGGCCGCAAGTGAAGACATCACTCTCGAACTCGGAGACAGTCAAACCGAAATGGTGCAGGACCTGGATTTCTACCGTTGGCTGGCCACGCAGCCGGTGGTGGCTTCCACCCTGCCAGGGAGCAGACGCTGACATGCGCATCTCGACGCTGACAGGATTGCTGGTGGCCACGTGTCTGCTCGCCGCGCCGTGCACGGTGTTCGCCCGTACCAATCCGGCGGCTCCCCCGACGCAGAGCACCTCGCGCGTCGCACCGCCCGACGCCGACGCCCATGCACTGCCCTGGTCGAGTCTTTCCGCCGCGCAACAGCGCGTTCTGGCACCCCTGCAACCACAATGGAACGAGCTGCACCCGCAACGGCAACGCAGGCTCGCCAGCCACGCATTGGGCTGGGCGACACTGCCGCCAGAACACCAGCAACAAATACGCAAGCGTCTCGCACGCTGGGCCCGGATGACCCCGGCACAGCGCCATCAATTGCGCGAAAACGCCCGTGCGTTCCGGAGACTGACGCCCGCGGAACGCGCGAAAGTGCGCGCGGCGTTCCGCAAGTATCAATCGCTGTCGCCCGCCGAGCGGCGCGCCCTGCGCGAACGCTGGCGCAAGATGACACCGCAGCAACGCCGACACTGGGCGGCCGAACATCCCGCGCACGCAGCGCCGCCACCGGCGTCATACGGACATCGATGACGACCCCAGGAAATCAGGGGCGGTCTGGTTGCTTGCCGAACACCACTTCACCGTCACGCGCGACGCAGGACTTTGCAACCAGCTCGTCATCGAAATCGGGTTTCCACGCGCCGTCCGTGACCACGAGCTCGCTGAAGTGCATCAGGTTGCGCGCGTACATTTCCGAGGCATGCAACGGCGCACCCGAGGGAAGGTTCAACGGACCGATGATGGTGACGCCGTGGCGCTCGACGCGCTCGCCGGGTTTGGTCGCCTCGCAGTTGCCGCCGCCTTCGGCAGCCAGATCGACGATCAGCGCGCCGGCTTTCATCCCGTCAACCATCGAGACAGGAATGATCTTCGGTGAAGGCCGTCCCGGCACCGCCGCGGTGGTGACGATCACATCCACGGTCTTGAGATGTTCGGCGAGTTTCGCCTGTTGCGCCGCACGTTCCTCGGCCGTGAGTTCGCGCGCGTAACCGCCCTGCCCCGCGGCGTTCACGCCGAGGTCGAGGAACTTCGCGCCCAACGACTCGATCTGCTCGCGGGTTTCCGGCCGCACGTCGAAGCCTTCCACCATCGCGCCCAATCGGCGGGCGGTCGCGATCGCCTGCAGGCCGGCCACGCCCGCGCCGATCACCAGCACCTTCGAAGGACGCAAGGTTCCGGCCGCCGTGGTGAGCATCGGAAAGAACTTGGGCGCGGCTGCGGCCGCGATCAGCATTGCGCGATAGCCCGCGACCGCGGCTTGCGAGGACAACACGTCCATCGCTTGCGCGCGGGTGGTGCGCGGCAGCAGTTCCAGCGAGAACGCGGTGAGCTTGTGTTGCGCATACGCGGCAAGCCGGTCTGGCGCAGAGTGTGGGTGCAGTTGCCCGATCAGCCCGGCGCCTTCCTTCATTGCAGCGATGCTTCCATCGGAAGGCGGCTGCACGCACAGCAGCACGTCGGCCTGCTTCGCCACTGCATCCACGTCGCCGAATTCTGCATCCGCGTACGTCGCGTCGGGAAACCCGGCCGCGTCCCCGGCGCCATGCTCCAGCAAGACCCGAACCCCGCGCGCCGCGTACTTCTTCGCAGTCTCCGGCGTCACCGCGAC
>JBOHYV010000192.1:0-5107 GCA_050738135.1 Rhodanobacteraceae bacterium
GTTGGCCTACTACGTCGAGTGGCATCTGATCGAGGCGTGGCGTCCGCTGCTCTTCGCCGACGAGGATCAGGACGCCAAAGCCACGCGCGACCCCGTCGCCCCCGCCGAGCGATCCGAGCAGGCACTCCAGAAAGTCCACTCGCACCTCTTACCCGACGGCACCGCCGTGCACAGCTTCCGGACTCTGCTCGAAGAGCTCTCCACGATCGTGCGCAACACCTGCCGCACACCCGGACCTGTCGAGCGCTCCGGCACCTTCGACCTGGCCACCGCCCCTACACCCTCGCAGCGTCGAGCCCTGGAGCTGATCGAGAAGATCGCCGCGTAGTCAGAAGCCCCGCACCTCGGCCGACTTCATCTCCATGAAATCACATAGAAATTTCGTCTCCCGCTCGGAGGAACTCCAGACTAATGCACCACCCGGTGCCGCAAACGCAGAGCCGCTCGGGTATAGGCTTCGCGATCTGCCATACCTCCACTTGAACATTGCCGATGATGGAGGCAGTGAGTGGGCATGCTACGGTAAATGCGGAGTGCACCACTTCGGCAAGGCCGGCCCCGCTGTGAGCACGTTCTCAATCAGACGATCCTCAGACCCTGCCTACGATCTGGAATATTTCGTAGGCTCCCTCACCGCTTCCCCTCCTGCTGCAGCGGGGCTCGCCATCCGCAAATGAGCGACCGGCAGCGGCCCGGTCTCGGCCAAAACCAGACCTACGCGGTGTGAGTTTGTTTTTCCCCTAAGCAGCCATTGCGCAGATTACGCCTGCCATCTGGTGTCCGTGCATGCGACAAAAAAGGCGCGAAGCCCATGGCACGTCGCGTGATGATCTTCCGGCTGAAGATCGTTGACTTTGTCAGCCGCTATACCGCAGCGCATCGACCAGCAGGGCAAACGCCGGAGATGGCTGACGACGGCTCGTGTAATACAGGTGGTAGCCGGGGAATCGTGGGCACCAGTCTTCGAGCACGCGCTTGAGCTGTCCTGCGGCAAAGTATGGCCGCACCACGTCCTCCAGCAAATACGCTAAACCCAATCCAGCCAAGGCGGCGTTGAGCATCTGCGCAGGGCGGTTGAAGACGACGTGGCCCTCAACGTGCACATTCAACTTGCGCCGACCCTTCTCGAATTCCCACGCATACAGACCGCCGCGCGTGGGCAGGCGCAGATTGATGCAGGCGTGGTGGGTCAGGTCCTGCGGCTTACGCGGTGCTGGCCGCTTCGCTAAATACGCCGGCGTGCCGACCACCGCCATGCGAAGGTCCGCCCCGATGCGCACCGCGACCATGTCCTTCGCGACCAGTTCGCCGTGGCGTATGCCTGCATCAAAGCGTTCGGCGACGATGTCGACGAGCCTGTCGTCTATGCTGATCTCGACAGTGATGTCCGGATAGCGCGGCAGGAATTTGGCAAGTTTCGGCAACAGGATCGTGTCAACCGCGTAGTCGGCGGCCGTGATGCGAATGGTGCCGCCGGGCTTGTCGCGCAGCGTGTTCAACGCGGCAAGTTCCGTCTCGATTTCCTCAAGTCGCGGCGCCACGGATTGCAGCAAACGTTCGCCGGCTTCGGTCGGCGACACGCTGCGGGTGGTGCGGTTCAGCAATCGCACGCCCAGTCGAGTCTCTAGTCCGCGCACAGCATGGCTCAGCGCCGATTGAGAAACGTCCAGCTTCGCCGCGGCCTGGGTGAAGCTGCGTTCGCGCGCGACCGCAACGAATGCTAACAAATCGTTGATGTTGCTGCGCGACATTGATGAACTATTCTCATAAGGGCAAGCGCTTTATACCACTTAATCAAGTAATGACGCAGCGCTACTGTGTGCGCATTGAGTACGCAACGTTCGCAACAAGGCAAGCTAAACGTCCCATGACAACCCAGATACCTGAGGTCCCGGTAGGCGCCAATTTCAGTGAGTACGAGGGCGAGGCGCAGCCCGCTCGCTGGAGCGGCGTCTTCGCCATGACGCTGTGCGTATTCGCGTTGATTGCCTCGGAATTCATGCCCGTCAGCCTGCTGACGCCCATGGCCGCCGCGTTCCATGTCAGCGAAGGGTTGGCCGGCCAGGGCATCGCCATATCCGGCGGATTCGCGGTGCTGACCAGCCTGTCGATCGCGGCGCTCGCCGGCAGCATGAATCGCAAGACGTTGTTGTTGGGGCTGACCGCGCTGACGGCGATCTCCGGCGCGGTCATCGCCCTGGCGCCGAACTATGTGACCTACATGGCGGGCCGCGCACTCATCGGAGTTGTCATCGGTGGATTCTGGTCCATGTCGGCGGCCACCGCCATTCGGCTGGTGCGGCCCGATCAGGTACCGCGTGCCCTCGCCGTCTTCAATGGCGGCAACGCACTGGCCACTGTAGTGGCGGCGCCGGTGGGCAGCTATCTCGGCTCGGTAGTCGGCTGGCGCGGCGCGTTTTTCTGCCTGGTGCCGATCGCACTGATCACCCTGGTCTGGCAATGGATCAGCTTGCCGTCCTTGCCCGCGCAACCGCGCATCACAGGCTCAGGCAACGCATTCAAATTACTGAGGAGCCGAACAGTGGCCTTGGGCATGACCGGCTGCGGCGCGTTCTTCATGGGGCAGTTCGCGCTGTTCACCTACGTACGCCCATTCCTCGAAACGGTTACGCGGGTTGATGTGCGCACGCTGTCGCTCGTTCTGCTGGTCATGGGCGTTGCCGGCTTCATTGGCACTGCGCTCATCGGCATATTCCTGAAGCGGGGTTTGTACCGCACCTTGATCGCCATCCCGTTGCTGATGGCCACTATCGCTGTGGCGCTGATTTCCTTGGGAAGCGGGGTCGCTGCCGCTACAGCGCTGCTGGGCATTTGGGGACTGATTGCGACCGCGGCGCCCGTTGGCTGGTGGAGCTGGATTGCCCAGACCCTGCCGAAAGACGCCGAGGCTGGCGGTGGCCTTATGGTGGCCGTGATCCAGCTCTCGATTGCGCTGGGATCCACCGTCGGCGGCCTGTTGTTCGACAACAGCGGCTACCAGAGCACGTTCGTGGCGAGTGCCGTCGTGCTGCTGGTCGGCGCCTTTCTGGCACTTCTGACGGCGCGCGCGAACATGGTGCAGTGTGGAATTTCGCACCGTGCGCAAGGCGATCATCTAGGTGAGCCCGCATTTGAACGCATCGACCTTTCACGTAACCCCACTTACTTGGAGCGAGGTTTTTAACATGAACATCCAACACATGGGCTCGCGGCCTGTCGCGAAAGGGTCGGCGGAATGGTTCACCGGCAGTGTGCAGGTCGAACCACTGTTCCAGTCGCCCGGACCGGCGCCGGTCGCCGGTGCGAGCGTCACTTTTGAACCCGGCGCGCGCTCGGCGTGGCACACGCACCCGTGTGGCCAGACCCTGATAGTCACCTCAGGTTTAGGCTGGACCCAGTGCGAAGGGGAACCGAAGCAGGAAATCCGGCCGGGCAACGTCGTCACATGTCCACCCGGCAAGAAGCACTGGCACGGCGCGACCGACGCGACCGCGATGACGCACATCGCGATCCAAGTATCCAAGGATGGCAAGGCGGTCGAGTGGTTGGAGAAAGTCACGGACGAGCAATACCTGGGCCGATGGCAGCGAAGACAGAAGGAGAACATCATGGCCAACGAAACCCCGATTCCACACAATCCGTTCGCGGACATCGCGCCAGCGCTTGCCGATTACACCGACAACGTGCTGTTCGGCGATGTCTGGAAACGCATGGAACTTTCACCGCGTGACCGCAGCCTCGTCACAGTGGCATGCCTCGTGGCGCTGTACCGCGTCAACGAAATGCCATTTCACTTCAAGCGTGCGCTGGACAATGGCGTGACCCGAGCCGAATTAATCGAGGCGATCACGCATCTTGCGTTCTACGCGGGCTGGCCGGTCGCCAACACAGCGCTGACTATTGCCAGGCGGGTGTTCGAAGAAGCCGGCGTTTGATGGCACGCGCGAAGATCATCATGCCGCCACGTTATTAATGAAAGAGGTTTTCACTAAAATGGATAAAGTCGTGATCATTACCGGCGCTTCGTCCGGAATCGGCGCAGCGACCGCCAGGCTGCTGGCGAGCAAGGGCGCCAAAGTGGTTCTCGGCGCTCGGCGCGAAGACAAATTGAAGAAGATCGTCGATGAGATAAGGAAGAATGGCGGTCAGGCCGTCTATCAGGAATTGGACGTGACCCACCCGACCGCCAATGACGCCATCGTCAAACTCGCCAAGCAAATATTTGGCCGCCTCGATGTCATTTTCCTGAATGCCGGCCTCATGCCAAACTCGCCACTCTCCGCACTGAAGACTGATGATTGGCACCAGACCGTCGATGTGAACATCAAGGGGGTCTTGAATGGCGTCGCGGCCGTGTTGCCGACGTTCGTCGAGCAAAAATCCGGGCACGTCATTGCGACATCGTCGGTCGCCGGGCTCAAGGCGTACCCGGGTGGCGCGGTTTACGGCGGGACGAAATGGTTCGTGCGCGACTTTATGGAAGTCCTTCGGATGGAGTCGGCCATGGAGGGTACGAACATTCGCACCACGACGATATATCCCGCCGCGATCAACACCGAGCTGCTGAACATCATAAGCGACAAGACAACGTCCGAGCAGATGCGGAACACGTATGACAGATACGGGATTTCTCCGGACCGGATCGCCAACGTGGCCGCCTTCGCGATCGACCAGCCCGAGGACACCACGATCAACGAATTCACGGTGGGGCCGGCCAGCCAGCCTTGGTAAGGACGATGCTTTTTATCGGTATCCAGCAAATAGAGAAGGACTCGACTTCAAAGTAAGAATTGTGGTTCGACAAATGCGTAGGGCCGGGCGTTCAAGCTCGTCGCGATGGCATGATCCAGAGGGAGGCGTGCCATCGGTGACGTGCAGGATCTAATTGGAGGCAAGTCCATTCGTTGCGCCTGTCAAGGATTGCCATCGGCATCCCGGGGGCCATCTTTCGCTCCCAGGAGCAGCCCCCAACCACGCGCCACGATCTCGGCATCATCGCCGTGCATGTTGGCAGTGCGTCACCCGTAATACCGAAGATGGCGATGCGGGTAGGTATCCTTTGTGAGTTGGGCGTCGTCTCGGACTCAGCACAGACGAATCACTACAC
>JBOHYV010000193.1:0-5071 GCA_050738135.1 Rhodanobacteraceae bacterium
CACGGCGTTCGCCCAGCACAGCAAGCTGATCGACGAAAACCGCCAGTTGCGCGAGACCCTGCTGCTGGATCAGGCACGGCTCAATCGCATGGACGCGGTGGCGCATCAGAACCGGCGTCTGAAGCAGCTGCTGGACACCCAGCGCCAACTCGGCATGCACGCGCAGTTGGCGCGTCTGATCGACGTGCAACTCGGGCCCACCCGCGACCGCGTAATGCTCAATGTCGGCGCCGACGAGGGCGTGCACGTGGGGCAGGTCGTGATTGATTCGCACGGACTGATGGGCCAGATCATCGAGACCCTGCCGCACGTGTCGGTGGCGATGCTGGTAATCGATCCCGGCCATGCGGTACCCGTCACGATCGCGCGCACGGGCCTGCGCGGCATCGCGCATGGCAGCGGCGATTCGAACCAGCTGGTGGTGTCCAATCTTCCGCTTTCCGCGGACGTGAAGCCCGGCGATCAGCTGGTCACGTCGGGGTTGGGTGGGCGGTTCCCCGCCGGGCTTCCCGTGGGTACCGTCACCAGACTGAAGCGCGGAGCTTCCGGCATGTTCCTGGAGGTGCTGGCAAAGCCCGCCGCTGAACTCGAGCGCAGCGGCGAAGTCCTGCTGTTGCACGACCAACCCGACCCGGTCGGACCGCCCGCACCGGCTCCCGTAGCCGGACCGCCAAATTCGCTGGCGCCGGCCGCCGCCGGGAAACAGTCACGCAACAAATCGGTCGTGGCGACCAGGCCAACCGGAGCCGAACCGTGAACCGGATTCGCTCGCAAAGCCTGGCGTTCTGGATCGGCATCGCGATTGCCCTGCTGCTGATGCTGATGCCGCTGCCCGAGCTGATCCAGCCACTGAAACCCTACTGGCTGGCACTGGTGCTCATCTACTGGTCGCTGGAGTCGACCGACCGGGTGAGTGTCGGCCTCGCGTTCGGCATCGGGATCGCAGCCGATCTGCTGAACGGCGCGCTGCTCGGCGATCAGGCGTTGCGCCTCGCGGTACTGGTGTTCATCGTGCTGCGTTTCCGCGCGCGCCTGCGATTCTTTCCGATGTGGCAGCAAGCGCTGGCGGTGTGGCTGCTGCTGCTCAACAACCATATTCTGCAGGCGCTGGTCCGCGCGTTCGCGGGCGATACGCCAATGCCGTTGCTGTCGTGGCTCGCACCGGTGGTGGGCGCCGTGATCTGGCCGTTCGTGTTCCTGTTGCTGGATGACGTGAACACGCGGGTGCGCGGGAAAGGGGCTCGGGCCTCTTGACGCCATGCCAAGCGATCGCGCCGTCTGCCATTTGCCCGCAGGGCAAGGAAGAGTGAGGAAGATGTATGTCGATACATAGACGAGCGATAACGCAGCCATGCGGGCAAAGGGCCCCGGCCCAAGGGGTTGCTCCGCAGCGGTCACCATCCATCGGTGCGCGCCTTGACCAGAGAACCACTCTGGCACTGCGGCGCACGCCTCGCCTGGCAACCGCTGCGGAAGCAACGCGATCCGCTTGGCATGGCGCCAAGAGGCCCTTTGCTTGAACACGCGTGGCCAGCTACCGGACGAACGTGTCAAGCGCGCGCGTTTCGCACGGCGCGCGCTCGCGGGTTTCGCCATCATGCTGGCGGTGGTGTTGGGGGTGGCCGGCCGCTTCGTTTACCTGCAAGTGTTCGAACACGCGGAATATTCGACCCGCGCCAAGGCCAACCGCGTGCGCCTCAAGCACCTGGCGCCGCCACGCGGTCTGATCTACGACCGCGAAGGCAAACTGCTGGCCGACAACGTGCCGGCATTCCGGCTGGACGTGGTTCCGGACAAGGTCAAGCACATGGACGCGATGCTGCGGCGGCTGGCCGCGATCGTGCCGTTGACCAGCGATGACGTGCAAAGCTTCAAGCAAAGCCTGAAGCAGCACCGCCCGTTCGATCAGGTGGCGCTGAAATTCCGGCTTACCGAAAGCGAACGCGACCGCTTTGCGGTGGATCAGTGGCAATTCCCGGGCGTCAGCGTCGACCCCTATCTCACGCGCAACTATCCATACGGCGCCGACTTCGCGCACGTGATCGGTTACGTCGGTCGCATCGACCAAAAGGAACAGCAGCGCCTCGACCCTGACCGCTACGCCGGCACCACCCACATCGGCAAGACCGGGCTCGAAAAGGAATACGAAAAGCTCCTGCACGGTACGCCGGGCTACGAGCTGGTCGAGGTGAACGCCAACCAGCGCCCTTTGCGGGTGTTGCAGAGGGTTGCCGCCAAACCCGGCAAGAACCTGTACCTGACCATCGATGAACGCCTGCAGAGGGCCACGATCGAGGCCTTCGACGGGCAAACCGGCGCCGCGGTCGCGATCGACCCGCGCAACGGCAATGTACTGGCGATGGTCACCGTGCCGAGCTTCGATCCCAACCTGTTCGTCAACGGCATCAGCCAATCCGATTATTCCGCGCTGCTGGACAATCCTGAAAAGCCGCTCATCAACCGCGCGATGCGTGGCGGTTATCCGCCGGGTTCCACGATCAAGCCATTCCTGGGACTGGGCGGGCTTGAACTCGGCTTGCGCAAACCCGGCGACACCGTGTTGTCCACCGGCGTCTACTACATTCCGGGTTCGTCGCGCGGCTACCGCGACGACAAGCGCTATGGCGCCGGCCGGGTGGATCTGATGCAGGCGATCACCCAATCGGTGAACACATATTTTTATTCGCTGGCTTACCAGATGGGCATCAAGCGCTTCGACCAATGGATGGCAAAATTCGGTTTCGGCAGCCCCACCGGCATCGACCTGCCCGACGAAACCGGCGGCGTGCTGCCTTCGCCGGAATGGAAACGCAAGACGTTCAACAAGCCTTGGTACCCGGGTGAAACCGTGATTTCGGGCATCGGCCAGGGTTACTGGATGATCACCCCGCTGCAGATGGCGCACGCCCTGGCGACGCTCGCCGGCGGCGGACTGTCGCACACGCCGCACCTGCTGGCCGCCACCAGCGGTGGTTTGAAGGCGCCGGGAATTTCCTGGCCGCAGCCCCCGCCGGTGCAGATCACCCATGCTCCCGCCGATCTTGCCGCGGTCAAGCAGGGCATGCTGGGGGTGGTGTACGACAAACTCGGAACGGCGCATGGACTCGGCGACGGATTTCCTTACCTGATCGCGGGCAAAACCGGCACCGCGGAACGCTATTCGCGCACCACCAGCGCCTACAACACCGACAAGAACCTCGCCTACCTTGCCAAGCGGCATCGCGCATGGTTCATCTGCTACGCGCCCGCGAACCATCCACAAATCGCGATCGCGGTGGCGCTGGAACATGGCGCGTGGGGCGGCAGCGCGGCGGCGCCTATCGCGCGCAAGATGCTGAACCGGTGGCTGGCCGATACCCCGCCATCCGAACGCCCGCCGCTGCCCGTCACGGCGATCGCCGCAAAGGCCGGTGCGCCGACGCCGACCACCCCATGAACGAACTGGTTGCAAGTTTCAGCGGGCGCGCGCTGAGGATCGGGCGGCGAATTTTTTCGCGACCGCGCATCGACCTGCCGCTGGCGGTGGGTTTGTTGATCCTTGCGCTGATCGGGCTGACGGTGTTGTACAGCGCCAGCAACCTCGACCGTTCGATGGTGCTGGGTCAGGCGCTGCGCTTCCTGATCGGCGCTGCCCTTTTGCTGGCGGTGTCGCGCATTCCGCCGTCATTGCTACGCGCATGGACACCATGGTTTTATCTGTTGAGCACGTTGCTGCTGGCCTTGCTGATGGTGTTGGGCGAAGGCCGCGGTACCGATCGCTGGCTGGATCTGGGCCTGATCCGCTTCCAGCCCTCCGAACTGATGAAGCTGGCAATGCCGATGATGGTGGCCTGGTATCTGCACCCGCGCGTCTTGCCGCCACGCTGGCGCGACATCGCGGCGGTCGGCATCCTCGTGGGTATTCCGGCGTTGCTGATCGTCAAACAACCCGATCTCGGCACCGCCCTGCTGGTCGCTGCGTCCGGGCTGTTCGTGCTGTTCCTCGCCGGGCTGCAATGGTGGAAGATCGGCGCGCTGCTGGCCGTGATCGCCGGCGCGGCGCCGGTGGCGTGGCATTTCCTGCGTGCCTACCAGCGCGAACGCGTGCTGACCTTCCTGCATCCCCAAAACGATCCGCTGGGCAGCGGCTGGCACATCATCCAGTCGATGATCGCGGTCGGCTCGGGCGGCATCGTCGGGAAGGGTTTCAACCAAGGTACCCAATCGAAACTCGAATTCCTGCCCGAACACACCACCGACTTCATCTTCGCGGTGCTGGGCGAGGAATTCGGCCTGGTCGGCGTGTTGATACTGCTGGCCCTGTACGTCTTCATCGTCGGGCGTTGCCTGTGGATCGCCGCCAACGCACGCGACACTTACTCACGGCTCCTGGCCGGCGCGTTCGGCCTCGCCTTCATGGTGTACGTGGTGGTCAACGGCGGCATGATTTCGGGCCTGTTGCCCGTGGTCGGCGTACCGCTGCCGCTGGTGAGCTACGGCGGCACGTCGGCGATCACGCTCTTGACCGGCTTCGGAGTGGTGATGTCGATCCATGCGCACCGGAAGTGGACGTAGGCGCTCGCCTGCGCCATCGCTCGTTGCCCTGGCGCAAAGTCGGGATCCATTAACCCCTTTGGCACGAAGGGTTCGCGTGCTGAAAGCACGCGGGGGGATGTTGACATCCCTGTCTTTTCCCGCGCCGTCCCACAGCGCGAGCCGGCTTGTCTCCTCTCCCTCCGGGAGAAGGTGCCCGAAGGGCGGGTGAGGGTCCGGCTCCTCGCAGAGCGCCACACGACATCCCTGTCTTTCCCGCGCCGTCCCACGGCGCGGGCCGGCTTGTCCCCTCTCCCTCCGGGAGAGGGTGCCCGAGGGGCGGGTGAGGGTCCGGCCATTCGCGGAACGCCACACGACATCCCTGTCTTTCCCGCCCGCCTCCCAAAGAGCGGTTCCGCTCGCAAGCGAGCGGGGTACTTTTTGTTTCGGCCAGTACTGTCCGGGGAACCTGTCATGCGGCTCGCGTAAGTAGCAGAGTCCGTTCCAGATTCCTGAGATTCAGGGGTGTCATCGATTTCAACCGCAATGGCTGCATGCT
>JBOHYV010000194.1:0-5065 GCA_050738135.1 Rhodanobacteraceae bacterium
TGTTAGACACACTTTGCGAGTCGCTTAAGAAGAATGCGTTGTCCATATACCTCCATTTTTTGAAGTGATGCTAACTCACCCTCCGCGTTGCGGTATATGTTCGTTGTAGAGCTTCAAGCTCAGTCGCGATCAGGTGCGCCGAGTGGGAAAAAAAGCCGATAGGGACGCGCTTCGTCTACGACGCGAGCCACAGAAGGGTGCTTAAGCAATCGGGCGCGATAAGCTTTGAGTGTCCCAGCAGGAATTGGATGCACCCAATCAGCATAAAACAAGGCGGGAGCGGCCGCGCAATCGGCAATGTTGAAACTATCGCCATTTGCCCAGCCAGAGCCAATATGTTTGGACAACCAAGCATAGGATTTATCTAACCTGGATTTGGCCTCGGTCACGCGGCGCGGGCCTTGCTGGTCCTTCTGTCGTAGCGCCTCGCCCACAATCTGTTGCATAGGCTCTGCAACGTATGAGTCGAATATGTACGTCAGCATACGCGCCTCAAGTGCAGTATCTGGATCAGCGGGAATCATCGCCGGACCATGTCCGCATCGATCCAGATACTCAACTACCGAGCTTGACTGCGTAATTTCACGTTCGCCATCGATTAGAGCTGGAAACTGCCCAGTCGGAGACAGCTCAGCTATGCGAGCAGAATTTTCGGCATGATCAGGGTCAACGATACAGAATTCAAAGGGCACATCTCGTTCGTACGCAGCAATTAAAGCCTTCCATACGAATGCGGCGAAGGGATGGCCATACAGTTTGATTGTCATTTCTTGTCTCTGTATCAGTTTGAGGGTTGGACCCTAGCGCATTTACTCCGTGCGCATGCTGTCCATGATGGCTATCTGTCCCGTCGGCTTCTTTGGACGTCTGACGAATAGTTCGGGCCATTCGCGTAGGCCTGGAATGGCGTACCTGATTCGCGTCGATCCTCAGCGGCCCACGACCTGGAAGCCGCGCTCTGCGTGGCTGGCGGCGAGTCGCTTGTCGCGGTCAAGCGAACCGACGACGAAGTGCCTGAAACCGTTGCCAAGTGCAGGCTCCAGCCAATTCCTTACTGATGATCGACACGAATCTGGATGGCATATGTGATCGAGCCGCGTTGCGGTATATGTTCGTTGTAGAGCTTCAAGGCTCGAGTGTACTTTCGAGATGCTGGGTGCGATCTCACCGTGATGGCGCGGTGAGTGTCTTGCGGAAAAACGCCAGCGCGTCGGCATTGATCTGCCGGTGCACGACGACGCGATCCACGCCTGGCGGATCCTTGCACAGTATCGGCGCGTCTTTTGTCAGCTCCGGCGAGCACGGCGACAAGAATACATAGTGGCCGGCCTTCGGAATCATTCGGATGCCGGCCAGCGTCTTGATTAGCGGCGCGATGTGCAGCACGTTGTATTTCGGCGCCAGCACCCCGTCGTCCTGGCCGTAATACAAAAACACCGGTCGATTGATGGGAGCGAGGCCGGCCTTGTCGAAGATCAGGCTGAGGGGAGCCATTGCGAACGCGGCTTTGATCCGCGGATCGTCGGTATTGCCCCAGCGATGCAGATCGCTTTGCATCGAGGCCATTACCTGTTCGATCGTCTGCCCGTGCCGTGCGGCTTCCGCCTTCAACTGGCGCGCGGGTGCGCAGATGTTCGGATCATCCAGATGCACCTTGCAGTAGTCCAGAAAGCGTGCGAAGCGTGGCACCGCGCCAACCAATAAAAGACCGGTATAGCCGCCGTTGGAAAAGCCCGCCACGCCGATGCGTTGCGGGTTAATCAGTACCGCCCACCGTGGACTGCGCAGCAGGTAGGTGATCACGGCGGAAACCTGGATCGGCCGACCGATCATCACCTGCGGATGGCCGTCGCCGCTCGCGTCGCGAAAATTGTCCTTCGGATGTTGCAGCGTCGCGACGACGAAACCGTGGCTGGCGAGATAAACCGCGAGATCGTGATGACCGAGATCAGAACCGCCGTGTCCGTGCGAGATCACCACTAGCGGCCTGGCTCCGGCAACAGGTTTCGCGTTGGGCGTCGCGTGCAATTCATAAGGTCCGTGCCATGTGACCTGCGATGGTTGCGTGGTCGGATAGAAAACGTAGCCTGGCATTGTGCCGCCGTTGATCGGGTCGTCAATCGTGATCGGCGCAAAACCCACACCCGTCGTGATTTGTGCGAATGCGGTGAGGGGCAAAGCCAGCAACAGCGGTGCGAGCCAACGCCAGATTTGGAAATGGTGACGGGTAGCGTTCACGAGAAAACTCCGAAGACGAATGAGAACCGGAAGACGGTTCGTGGGTGCAACTCGCGCGCGCGACACAGGTGGCGACGGCCCACTGGCTTGAAGCGCGTCGGTACCACTTCAGTCGTTGATGTTCCAAGCGTGTGTACGCGATGGCCAGTTGCGACGAAAGCGCTACTTTAGACCGTAGATGCCGGACCTGTATTGAACAAATCGGCAACGGGTAGGCGCGGCCCCGGGCGAAAGGAGCGAGTGCGGGCGTCAGACACTAGCCGACATAGGATACCGAGCGGTACTGGGTGGCTCTCGCGGCGGTGAGTCTGGCTGAACGAAAGCGAGCGGACACAATACGGCACACCGGCGTCACTGCGACCGCTCCGATGTCATCCGTAGTCGGCGGTTCCGGTCGGCGGCAGGAACGGGGACCGCTTGCTCCAGGTAGTTGGGGATTCACCGAGAAGAGCTGTGAATTCGCGAACCATGTGTGCCTGGTCCGCGAAACCGCAATGTTTTGCGATGTCGCTCCAAGGTCTGACGCGGTTCAAGGAACACCCGATGGCACGATGCAGCCGCTCGATGCGGAGCCAGAGCTTGGGCGAGAATCCAATTTGCTGCGCGACACGATGATGCAACGTTCTATCAGACAACCCGACGATCTCTGCGAGCTCGTGCACGCGATCAATTCCGTGCACAGAAAGCGGCCGAAAGGAACCACGTTCCGTGAGTTCACGCCTGAGGAATTCAGCCATTCGTTGAGGTGCCTGATCCCAAAATGTCGGCTCACTCAACTGTTCCAGCAACACGCGGCCCCGGCTGCCAAACGCCTCTTCGACCGGCAACGCCCCATTTGTCAACTCGAACGCCGGCAACCTAGTCAGCAGCGGAAGAACGCCAGGCCTGAGCCGCACCCCGCAGGTGAACACGCGGCCGCGAACCGGAATGTCCAGAAAGCTCGAACAGGGGCCCACCAGCATGCAGCGGGTGCGGAGCTCGCGAGAGGCCGATTCCAACACCGTGAAAATCAGGTACGGATTTGCGTCCGGTGGGATGCGCCACGGCTGATCGATCGACGGCGAAACATCCCGTTGCGTCCAAAAATGCTCGACAAAGGGCCGTAGCGACGGAGGCGCGGCGAACATCGTCGCCGTTCTTGCTCCGGCACCTGCCTGGTCAAAGAGAATCATTGGGATCACTGTCCTAAGGGCTGGCAGCGGTGAAAATTGTAGTTGCACTCTTGACCGAACAACGGATTAGTTTTGATGGTCGCTGCGCCCCGAACCATCTGGTTAGTGCGTTTGCGAGTCCCGCGTCGGTGCCTGCGCCCACCCAGGCCACATAGCCATCGGGCCGGATCAGCACAGCGCTGGGCACGCTGACCGAACCGATCGCCGGAAGCTCCCACGCGCCGGCGTATTCGGCGGTGACCAACCGCACACGATCAACCCACGGAGTGATGTCGATGCCGCCGCGCGCACCGAAGTCCAGCAGCACTGGCCACGCATCGTGCAACAGGGTGAACACGCGCGTCGGTCCGTTCTCGGTGACGATGTCGAGATCGGGCATGCGGCGTCCGAGCAGCGGATGCCCCTCGCCGAAGTCGTAATGGATGTCCAGTCCCGACATCCTTGCGGCGAGCCGCTTGCGCGGTTCGTCCATCTTGAGGAGCTCGGCGACGACGTCGCGCAAGGCGTCGGTGCGTTCATCCGTGCGGAGTAGCGCGACTTGCGCCATTGTGTCATGCAGGACGCTGGCACCAATCGGATGACGCTCGGCATGGTAGGTGTCCAGCAGGCTTTCCGATGATGTCCGCTTGACCACCTGCGCCAGCTTCCAGCCCAGATTCACCGCATCCTGCACCCCGGTATTAAGGCCCTGTCCCCCGACCGGGGAATGCACATGCGCGGCGTCTCCCGCCAGCAGCACCCGGCCTTTGCGGTAGGCCGCTGCCTGCCGAGTCACATCGGTGAACCGGGAGATCGACAAGGGACTGTGGACCCCGTAATCGGTCCCGCATACGGCGATGAGCGCGGCACTGAGATCCTCCAAGGTGGGCTCGCCGTTGGCCCCGACCTGCTGTTCTCGCACCATGACTCCGAACGGGCCTCCATCCTTGTAGATGACCTTGCCATCGCGGATCACGTACCCAGCTTGCCGAAGGCATGCAGCCCAAGCGCAGTGCGGTGGATGCCCAATGGCGGCTGCCCGGTCATCTCGACCTCGGCAATCAGGTTGCTCATGGTCGGATCGCAGCCGGGGAACTCGATGCCCGCGGCCTTGCGGATCGCGCTGCGGCCTCCATCGCACCCGATGAGGTATTCCGCCCGCAGCGCGGTGCCGTCCGACAGCGTGACGTCCACGCTATTGTCGTCCTGAGCGAAGCCCGTCACCTCGCGTCCGCGATGGATCGTCACCGCCAGCTCGTCGACCCAGCCCGTCAGGATGCGCTCGATGTGTTTCTGCCACAACCCCAGCCCATAGGGGTGCCGCGTGGGGAAGTCGCTGATGTCCAACTTGACCGAGGCGAACCTCCCGACCTGTGCTACCTGCCCCTCGGCGAGGAACCGCCCCGCGATGCCGCGCTGGTCCAGCACCTCGATGGTGCGCGAATGCAGGCCCCCAGCACGCGAGCCGGCAAGGGCCGGGCTTTCGCGCCGTTCGACGATAGCGATGTCCACGCCCGCCAGCGCCAACTCGCCCGCCAGCATCAATCCGGTCGGGCCGCCTCCCGCAATGACCACCGCATGTTCCGTCATGGCAGACGTACTTTCTTTCGACATCACTGGATGCATTTGCACCTCCAAACGCCCGGGTACTGGGCGGGTGATTGGACACCGCAACC